>NZ_JBHWUU010000010.1:0-138801 GCF_042737375.1 Streptomyces sp. NPDC060000 | reverse complement strand
TCAACTCCTCGGGGGCCCGCACCGGGCGCCCCCGCGGCAACTGTTGCCGCGGGGCCGCCCTGGTGCCGGACACGTGACGCGGATACGTCACTTCGGCGGAGGTGCGGTGTGCACGGTACGCGCGTCAGAACCGGTGGTGCGGGCCCTCGGGATCGATGTCGTCCGCGCGCGGCGCCTCGCCCGGCGCCGGCACCCGGGCACCGGGCGCGATGGGCGGCATCGGGGGGTACGGCACCCCGGTACCGCTGGGCGGTCCGGCCGGCGGCGTGCCGCCGATGACCCGGCCGGGGGCACGGTGCGCTTCCGCTTCGCCCACGGGCGTGGGCCGGGACGACGACGCGTGCGGCTTGGCGGCGCCGCGCAGCAGGTACGCGACGGCCGCGAGGATCGCGGCGGTGATCAACGCGGCGGCCCAGCCGGGCAGACCGATGTCGAGGGCCAGTCCCACCGCGAGTGCGACGGCCGCGCCCGCGTAGAGGGCGACGGCGCCGGACGCCGCGTACAGCATCGCCGTACGGCGCTGCTTGCGGGTCTGCTCGCGCAGCTCCTCGCGGATCGTCTCCCGCGCCACCTGCGCGAGTTCGTCGACCAGATGCCTGTCCAGATGCTCCAGATGATCGATGCGCTCCATGGCCGTCGGGTACCCGCTGTCATGAACAGTTAACTCCGCGGACCGGCGCGCCGAGCGGGGGCCGGGAGAGACCCGGGACGGTCCGATCCGCTTCGGGAAGGGACGACCGGTCGGGGATCGGGTGAAAAGATCACCGCACCGCGGCCGCCCCGACCAGGCTCGTCCGCATGGACATCCTGGGAGCGCACTGCGTGTCTGTGCCGACGATCTGGAGGCCTGGTCTCCTTCTACGAGCGGCCGGCGGGCACCGGCGCGCTCCGCTTCGAGCGGGGCGGAATGCAGGTGGCCGCGGTCGGCTGGTTCCTGCTGACGAGCAGGCCTCCGGCCGAGCTGGAGCTGCTGCGCAAGATGGCCGCGACGATCGCCGTCACGGACGTCGACGAGGCCCACCGGGCCCTGACCGCGCTGGGCGCGGGGACGTCATCGCCGGTCCGGTGCCGACTCCGGTGGGCCGCGACCTGATCGCCCGGCACCCGGACGGAGCGGTGTACGAGTACGTGGACCGGCGCGGGTCGTGAGGCGCCGGGCGCGGAAAAATTCCGCGTGCGGTGCGTCGTCGCGGACGTAGAGTCGGGCGTTCGACGGCAGGCCTGAAGGAGCGACAGTGAGTGAGCAGCACACCTACCGGGTGATCGTCCGGGGCACCTGGGACGGTCTCACGGACGAGGCACGAACCCGCCTCCTCGCCGAGGCCGCCGACCACGGCCTGACGAGCATGCGGTTCACCGAGGAGGGCACGCTGTCGTACGAGCCGTCGCCGCTGAAGCACTTCTCGATGCGCTACGTGGTGGTGTCGGACGCGGCGGACGGTGAGGAGATGGCGGGCGCGCTCGCCGAGGAGCGCGCCGAGACGACGCTGCGGGAACTCGGCCACGGCTTCACCGGACTGAGGTCGACGGTCACGGATCTCGACACCATGAAGATCAACTTCAAACCCGCATCTCGGCGGTGATCGCCCACCGCTCGTGGTCCCGCCACGCCCCGTCCATGTAGATCATCTTCGGGGAGAAGCCCTCCAGGCGGAAGCCGCAGCTGCGGGCGAGGGCGATCGAGGCGGCGTTCGCGGGCTGTGCGTTGATCTCCAGCCGGTGCAGCCGCATCGCTCCGAAGGCGTGGTCCACCACGAGGTCGAGCGCCTCGCGCATCAGCCCGCGTCCGGCCGCGTGCGCGAAGGCGCCGTAACCCAGCGCGCCGCACTGGAAGCCTCCCTGGACGATGTTGTTGATGTTGACGAACCCCGCGACGGCCCCGTCCTCCCGGGTGCACACGAGGAAGCCGGCCTTCGACGGGTCCTCGATCAGCCGGCCCGCGTAGGCCGTGTACGCGTCGGCGGTCGCCGGTGGGAACAGCCACGGGTGGTGCAGGTCCTTGCTCTCCCGCGCGCGGGCGGTGAACTCCGGCCCGTCCTCGTAGGTGAAGTGGCGTATGCCCACTCGGGGGCCCTCGGCGAGATAGCGGGATGCGGTGTGCGGCATCCGGACAGCGTACGACCAGGTCACCTGCGGCGTTTCTTGAAATACGCGAAGTGGGCGCCGCACAGGGCGCCGACGATCCCCATGGCCAGGAGCGCCGTCCACAGCGGCACCGTCACCTCGGGGATCAGCAGCCGGATCTTCGTGGGGCGGGTGTTCTCGAAGATGAAGATCAGGGAGAGGGCGGCGAGCACCAGGACGGCGATCCGGCCCGGCGTCATCGCTCCGCCCCTGCCACCCCTCTTCGAGGCCTTCGAGGTCTTCGGGCTCATACGACCAGGGTGCGCCCCGGGCCCCGCTCACGCACGGTGAGGCATGCCCTCCCGGTGAGGCCTGGTCTCCGGCCGACGCGGAACGGTGACGCACGGGCGTAGGGCGAGGGTGTCAGCGCAGGGCGGGCGCGTCAGCGCAGGGCGGGCGCGTCGAGGGTCAGGGTGCCCTCTTCCGCGTCGAGGGTGGCGGGCACGCCGAAGGGCACGGTCAGCGCGCCCTCGCAGTGGCCGAATCCGAGCTCCTCGACGACGGGGACACCGAGGCCGCCGAGCCGGTCCGCGAGGACCGGGCGCAGCGCCTCGTAGGGGCCGCACCGGTCCCAGGAGCCGAGCGCGACGCCCGCGACGCCGTCCAGCCAGCCGGTGCGAAGAAGCTGGGTGAGCGCGCGGTCGACCCGGTACGGCGACTCCCCCACGTCCTCGATCAGGAGCAGCCCGCCGCGGGCGCCGACGCGGGTGTGCGGGGTGCCGTAGCCGGTGGCGAGCAGCGTCAGACAGCCGCCCAGGGTGACGCCCCGTGCCCGCCCCGGCGCCAGGGCGGTGCCGGTGGAACCGAGTGTTCGGACGGTCTCCGGGGCGAACAGGGTGGCTCTGAGATGCTCCTGGGCGCGGGCGTTCTTGATGAAGTCGACGCCCGCGGCCACCGGCCCGTACAGCGTGACCAGGCCCAGCCGGACGGCGAACGCCTCGTGCAGGGTGGTGGCGTCGCTGAAGCCGAGGAACACCTTCGGCCCGGCCGCCCGCATCGCGTCCCAGTCGAGCAGATCGACGAGGCGCTGGGCGCCGTAGCCGCCGCGCGCGCACAGCACGGCGTCGACGCGCGGATCGCACCAGGCCTGCTGGAGGTCGGCGGCCCGGTCGGCATCGGTTCCCGCGAGGTGCGGCAGACGGCCGTGCCGGTCGAGCACATGGGGTGCTACCACCGGGTCGAGGTCCCAGCCGCGCAACAGGTCGAGTCCGGCCTGGAGCCGCTCCTCCGCCACCGGCCCGCTGGGCGCGACGACCGCGACCCGGGCACCGGGGGCCAGCCGGGACGGCCGCACGAGTTCCTTCACGGCATGAGCTCCAACCTGGGGATTCCGGGCGGGCGCAGCCCGAACACCTGAGCGTACAGCGAGAGCTCGGCCTCCAGCGCGCGCACCATCGTCGCCACCTGCCGGAACCCGTGTCCCTCTCCTCGAACGCCAGGTACGCGTGCGGCACCGGCCGCCCCGCCGGCCGGGCCCAGGAACCGCTCGCACCGGGCGGGCAGATCACGTCGTCCTAGCGGCCGTGGCGCACCGCCGGGCTCGGACCCGGGCTCGAGCACGCACAGCCGCTGGTCGGCGAAGTGCACGAACACCACCGGGAGCCGGCCGTCGCGCAGGGCGCCGGCCCACGGCTGTCCGCCGTACTCGACGACCCGGCTGCGGTCGTTCCACGGCGCGGGCAGGACGGACTCCTCCGTGCCGTCCGGGCGGCGCCGGGCCAGGGTGCGGCGGCCGTGCGCGGCCGGCCGGGGCGCGGTCCACCACACGTCGTCGCCGACGAAGCCGACGTACTCGGGGCGCCCGTCGTGCGTGCCGGCGAGCGTCGCGTCGACGGGTGAGGGTCAGGAACCGTACGGCAGGACCCGCATGTTCTCCCCGCTCGCCTATGCCGTCCGCAGGAACCGGTCGAGCACGCGGACCCCGAAGTGCAGCGCGTCCACCGGGACCCGTTCGTCGACGCCGTGGAAGAGGGCCTGGTAGTCGAAGCCCTCCGGGAGCTTCAGCGGTGCGAAGCCGTAGCCGGTGATGCCGAGCCGTGAGAACTGCTTGGCGTCCGTGCCGCCGGACATGCAGTACGGCACCACGTGCCCCTCGGGCGCGAACTCCTCCACGGCGGCGCGCATACGGGCGTAGAGAGGGGCGTCCACAGGTGCCTCGAGGGCGACTTCACGGTGGTGGAACTCCCAGTCGACGTCGGGGCCGGTGAGTTGGTCGAGCGTCGAACGGAACTCGTCCTCGGCGCCCGCGAGATAGCGGCCGTCCACGTGGGCGACGGCCTCCCCCGGGATCACGTTGACCTTGTAACCGGCGTCCAGCATCGTCGGGTTGGCGCTGTTGCGGACGGTCGCCTCGACCAGCGCGGCCGCCGGGCCGAGCTTCGCCAGCAGGCCGGACACATCGTGCAGGTCGGGTTCGACACCGTACAGCGCGGCGAGTTCGGTGAGGGCGGCGCGGACGGTCGGGGTGAGCCGCAGCGGCCATTCGTGCTCGCCGATGCGGGTGACGGCCGCGGCCAGCCGGGTCACCGCGTTCTCCCGGTTGACCTTGGAGCCGTGTCCGGCGCGCCCGCGCGCGGTCAGCTTCAGCCAGCCGGTGCCGCGCTCACCCGCCGCGATGGGGTAGATCTCGCGTCCGGCGCCGTCGTGGAAGGTGAACGCCCCCGATTCGCCGATGGCCTCGGTGCAGCCCTCGAAGAGTCCCGGATGCCGGTCGGCGAGAAACCCGGCGCCGTCCTGGGCGCTGGCCTCCTCGTCGGCGGTGAAGGCGATGACCAGGTCGCGCCGGGGCCGGACGCCCTGCCGGGCCCAGGACCGCAGCACGGCCAGGATCATCGCGTCCATGTTCTTCATGTCTACCGCGCCGCGTCCCCACAGGACCCCGTCGCGCACCTCCCCGGAGAACGGGTGGACGCTCCAGTCGGCGGCCTCGGCGGGGACGACGTCCAGGTGACCGTGGACGAGCAGCGCGTCCGCGGCCGGGTCGGTCCCCGCGACGCGGCCGACGACGTTGGTCCGCCCCGGGGCGCGTTCGAGGAGGGTCGGTTCGATGCCGGCGTCGGCGAGCAGCGCGGCCGCGTACTCGGCGGCGGGGCGTTCCCGGCAGTCGCCGCCGCCCCGGTTGGTGGTGTCGATGCGGATGAGGTCGGAGGTGAAGCGGACCACCTCCTCGCACGCCTGCACGTCAGCCATACTGCTCCTCGATCGCGGCCGAGACGATCGTGGTGACCGCCTTGAAGGTACGGATGCCCTCGTACATGGTGCCGCTGGTGTAGGCGATCTTCCGCTCACCGACGCGGGCGACACCGGGCACGACGGTGGCCGCCATCGCGAGGTGCTCGGCGTCGAACTCCACGGCGACGGTGAACGGACCGCCCGCTACCGGTTCCTGACGAACCGCCAGCTGGGTCGCCGCCTTCGCCGCCGCCCGGATTTCGGTGGCGGTACGGGCCGGGGTGCGGCACACGGCCGCGTATCGGGAGACGTGGTCCTTGACCGCGACCTTCAGCGCTCCGGGCGCGTACCCGAGCGCGTCCTCGCAGGCCACGTCGTCGCCGGTGACGAGGACGACGGGCACCCCGTACTCCGCGACGACGTGCGCGTTGAGCAGCCCCTCGCTGGCCCGTACGTCGTTCAGCCAGACACCGGTGAGGGAGTTGGCGAGGTAGGTGTGGGCGAGGACGCCCTCCATGCCGGCGCCCGCGTGGTAGCCGACGAACGCGATGCCATCGACGTCGCCGTGCTGGACGCCCTCCACCATGGAGAGCGACTTGTGCCGGCCCGTGAGCATCTCCACCCGCTCGTCGAGCTGCTCGAGAAGCAGGTTGCGCATGGTCGAGTGGGCCTCGTTGACCAGGACCTCGTCCGCACCGCCGTCGAAGAAGCCCTGCACGGCGGCGTTGACGTCCGAGGTGAACATCGACCGGCAGCGATCCCACTCCGGCGTCCCCGGCAGCACGTCGGCCGGCCAGGTGACGCCGGTGGCGCCCTCCATGTCGGCGCTGATGAGGATCTTCACGTGCGGCCCCCGTCCAGTCAAGGAGACCCGAGTTTATCGGCCCGCGCCCCGGTTTCCCGGGGAGCGACTCCGTTCGTAGCCGCGCTTCAGCCCCGGCGGCGTGGTGTGCGGGGCGCTCGCCCGCGCCGTGGCCGCCTCCGGCATCCGGCTGCTGACCAGCCGCCTGCTGTCCGGGCTGCCGCGCACCGCGCACCGCTCAGCGCTCACCGCTCACACCGCAACGTCCCGTCTTCCGGGAAGACGTTGGTGCGGCCGACCCCGCGCGTGCTGTGATCGGCTCACACGAGCCGACACACCAGTCGGCACCGCAGTGACACGAACGGGGACCCATGACCACGCACACCACCCTGCCACCGGAGCGCTTCGAGGCCGACCGGCCTCATCTGCGTGCCGTCGCCCATCGCATGCTCGGTTCGCTCAGCGAGGCGGAGGACGCCCTGCAGGAGACATGGCTCAGGGCGGCCCGGGCGGACGTCGGCGACGTGGAGAACCTCAGCGGGTGGCTGACCACGGTCGTGGGCAGGGTGTGCCTGAACATGCTCCGTTCCCGCGCAACGCGGCCCGAAGTGCCCCTGGACGCCCCGGTGACCGAGCCTGCCGCCGGGAGGCGGGACGGCGGCGACCCCGAGGAGGAGGCGCTGCTCGCCGACTCGGTGGGGGTGGCGCTCCTCGTCGTCCTGGACACGCTCGCCCCGGCCGAGCGGCTGGCGTTCGTGCTGCACGACCTGTTCGCCGTGCCGTTCGACGACATCGCCCCGATGATCGAGCGCACGCCGGCCACAGCGCGGCAGCTGGCCAGCCGGGCCCGCCGCCGCGTCAGGGGTGCCGCACCCGGGTCCGCCTCCGACCGCGCCCGGCAACGCCGGGTCGCCGCCGCGTTCCTGGCCGCGACCAGGGACGGCGACTTCGAGGCGCTGCTCGCGCTGCTGCACCCGGACGTGGTCCTCACCGCGGACCGCTTCGTCGTCCCGACGTCCGTATCCGTCACGGTCAGCGGCGCCCGGGCGGTGGCCGAGGGAGCGATGGCGGCGACCGGCCGGGCCCGGTTCACCGGCCTCGCGCTGCTCGACGGCCGGGTCGGCCTCGCGATGGCGCCGCACGGCAGGCTGCGGCTGGTGCTGCTGTTCACGATCACGGTCGACGGGATCACCGGGATCGACGTGGTGGCGGACCGGAAGCGGCTGGACGGCATCGAGGTGGCGGTGCTCGACCCCATGAGCGCCGGCCCCATCGGGGTGGACGCGACCGGAGCGGATTCCGCCGGGGCCGAGGACTGACAAACGGGTCGGGGCGACCGGAGTTCCCGGTCGCCCCGCACCACGCTCCGCGCCGCTCTCAGAAGGCAAGCACCAGTGAGGCCACCGCAGGGGCCGCGTAGACGAGCGGGAACGGCAGGTGCGAGAACCAGCGGGCCCGCAGCACGGTGACGGCGGCGCCGAGGAAGTACAGGACCAGACCGACCGCGGCGAGCACACCGACCACGGGCACGAACAGTCCGGCCAGCAGACCGGCCGCGCCCGCGGCCTTGGCCGCGCCGAGCCACACCCACCACGAGCGCGGCACTCCGTAGTCGGCGAGCGGCTTCACTGTCCACTCGGCGCCGAGGAAGACCGAGGCGGCCGAGAAGCCCGCCATGACGGCTCCGACGACGGTGACGACGACGTAGGCAGTGGAGTAGTCGGTGGACATCTCAGCAGCTCCTCAGGGGGTTTTCGGCTTTCCTTCACCCCCCTGACACGGTGCGCCGCGTGAGTGTGACAGCCGCGGGAGCTGTACGTGGTGTGACGGCGGTCACTTGACGCGCGCGGCCACCAGCCACTTCGACGGCAGCTCGATCCGGGTGCCGTCGGGCGCGAACTCCGTGGTGATGAGAGGGAGTTCACCCGAGGCCAGGATCGTGAGACCGGCGGTGCGCAGATATGTGGGCACCGCGTCGTCGGCCACCTCGCCGGGGGCGATGCCGTGCCGGAAGATCGGCGCGAGTTTCGGCGGCGGACCGGCCGGGCCCTGCGCCAGGCCGCCGAGGACGGGGCGGGCCGCCTCCGACAGTTCGACGAGGAAGACCCGGCCGCGCTCCCCCACCAGCGCGGCGATCGCGTCCACCAGCGGCTGCCGGTCGTCGGGCTCGCACTGGTGCAGGACGCCCCTCATGTAGACGTTGGTGTCACCGAGTTCGGCGTGCAGCGTCTCGGCCGCGCCCTTCTCGGCCGCGTCCAGCAGCCGGTACGTCGCCTGCCCGGCGGGGTCGGCGCGGCGGGCGCGGTCGACCGCCGCGGCGGACAGGTCGGCGCCGACCACATGCGGGAACCGGTCGGCGAAGTACCGGGTCTGGGTGCCGTTTCCGCAGCCGAGGTCCAGCAAAGCCAGTCCCGGGTGCGCGAGATGGGGTTCGAAGAGGGCCAGGTGGAGAGCCGCGGTGACCTTCGGATCGGCGTCCCAGAACACGCCACCCGCCTCGTCCGGAGCCTCGCGCCAGAAGCCCTCCCACGCCTCCCGGTACCGACTCGTCACGCTCATGCACAACTCCCCAGGTCGCAAGGCCGATCCGTCGTAAGTGACGGGCGAGTACGGTCTATCGCTCCCCGGTCGGCGCGACAAGCGCGGTGCGCGTTCCTTCACGCCGCGTTCGGGCTCCGTACGCCGTCCCGCGGGTCCGGGCCGGTCGCGCTCAGCGGCGCGGCAGCGTCAGTTCGAACCACACGGACTTGCCCGCGCCCGTACGGCTGGTCCCCCACTCGCGGGCCAGCGTGCTCACCACGCGCAGCCCCCGCCCGGACGCGTCGCCGGGTCCGGCGCTCAGCAGGGTCGGCAGTTCGTGATCGTCGTCCTCGACCTCGCACAGCAGCGTGTCACCGCGTACGAGACGCAGGGCCACGGGGTTTTGGCGGGAGTGCCGTACGGCATTGGTGACGAGTTCGCTCACCATGAGTTCGGCGGCGTCGGCGAGCCGCTCCAGGCTCCAGTCGTGGAGTTGCTCCCGGACCACCGCGCGGGCCCGGCCGACCTCCGCCGGGTCGAGCGGGAACCGCCATTCGGCGACGTCGTCCGGCGCGATGCCGTTGAGACGGGTCATGAGCAGGGCGACGTCGTCCTTGCGGCCGCCGCGGGCCGCTTCCGAGAACGTCGCGGCGAGGGAACGGATGATGGTGTCGCATGCGTCGTCCATGGAGGCGGCCGGATGGGCCGCCGACTCGCAGAGGGTCGCGAGTCCTACGCCGATGTCCTCGCCGCGCACCTCGACCAGCCCGTCGGTGCACATCACCAGCCGGTCGCCGGGCTCCACGCGCACGCGTACCGCCTCGAAGGGCACGCCGCCGACGCCGATGGGCGCGCCGGTGGGCAGATCGAGGAGTTCGCTGCGGCCGTCGGCGGCACGCACCAGCACGGGAGGGATGTGGCCCGCGTTGGCGAGGTGCAGCTCGCCCACGATCGGGTCGTAGACGGCGTACAGACAGGTCGCGAGGTAGGTGTCCCCCAGCCGCTGCGCCAAGTCGTCGAGATTGCGCAGGAGTTGGGAGGGCGGTAGATCAAGGGCGGCCATGGTCTGCACGGCCGTCCGCAACTGGCCCATCATCGCGGCGGAGTTGAGCCCGTGGCCCATGACGTCGCCGACGACGAGGGCGGTGCGCGCGCCGGGCAGCTTCACCGAGTCGAACCAGTCGCCGCCGACCCGTCCCAGCAGGGTGCCCGGCAGATAGCGGGTGGCGATGTCACAGCCCGCCATGCGCGGCGGGATGTGCGGCAGCATGCTGTCCTGGAGGGTCTCGGCGACGCTCTCCTGATGGGTGTACATCCGGGCGTTGTCGAGCACGAGTCCCGCGCGGGCGGCGAGTTCGGCGCCGGTGACCCGGTCCATGTCGTTGAAGAGGGCGCGCTCCGGGTGGCGCAGCAGGATCATGAAGCCGAGAACGACGTTACGGGCCTTCAGGGGGACGACCAGCATGGAGCGGCCGGTGATCAGGGGCCGGATGTCACGCTTCTCGAACTGCGAGGCGATGGCGTGGCCCATCCGCTCGCTGATGCGCGGCACGAGGACGGGCCGGCCGGTGGTCATGCACTGGAAGAACGGGGTGTGCGCGGGGAACGGCATGGCCTCACCGACGGGTACGACGTCGTCCCAGCGGCCGGGTTCGTCGGTGTGCTCGACGGCGACCCGGTGCCACATGGTGGTCGTGTCCGGCACACCGTCGGGGAATCCCTCACCGGCGACGACCTGTTCGCGCAGATAGGTGCCGGCGACGTCGGTGAAGCGGGGGACGACGGCTCTGCTGACCTCGAGGATGGTGCGGGAGAGGTCGAGGGAGGTGCCGATCTTCCCGCTGACCTCGTTGAGGAACTCCAGCCGCTCGCGGACGGCGACGTACTCGAGGTCCTCGCCCTCGTCGTCGGGCTCCTGCGGGGTGGGCGTCCCTTCGGCGACGGCGCGGGCGGCCCGCTCGCGGCGCGCTCTGCGCTCGACGCGCCGGGCCACTCCCCAGTCCGGGGTCACGGGGACCCGGTCGTTCTGACTGAACTCCAGTACGGGGTAGCCGAGTTCGAGGACCTGTCCGACGATGCGGGCACTTTCGCCGACGCTCATGCTGGGCAGGATCTCGGGCAGCCGGCGGGCGAGTTCCGCGGCGCCGGGGAAGTCGGTGTGCAGGGCGAACGCGGGTGCGATGCGTTCGACGGCGAGCGGGGCGGCCGGTTCGTCCTGCCGCAGTCCCGCGGCGTCCGCGGCGAGCACCAGCAGCCGTTCAGTGCCCGGTCCGACCAGCGGGTACGCCCACCACAACACGTCGACACGGTCACGGTCGCGGTCCCGCCCGGGCACGGTCAGCCGGGCGCGTCCGGCGGCCGGGTAGCCGAGACCGCGGTCGAGGGAGGAGTCGAGGCCGGGCCCGAGACCGTCGTAGGCCGCGATGTCCTCGTAGCCCCCGTGTCCCCCGTAGCCGCCGCCCGGGAGGTCGTCGTCCGGCTCGGGGAGGGCTCCGGAGACGGGGAGCAGGTCGATCGCGGGACGGCCGATCGCCTCTTCCTTGGCGACTCCGAAGAGCCGGCGTGCGCCGGTGCTCCAGTGCGAGACGAGGCCCTCACGGTCCACCACGACCACCGCCAGTGGGACACGGGCGGCGTCGGCGGGCCCTCCCCCACCCTCCTGGCGGGGGGACGCCGCGCTCGCCTCGCTCGCCGCGTGGGGCGCGCCACTCCCGGCTCCGCGGCTGGGAGGTGCGTCCCTCTCGGTGCCACGGTCCATGGCCCAGGCCCTCTCTCCCCAGAGCTGTGCAAGATCTGTCGCGCCGTCACCACCGTACGGCGCACGTCGCTCGGCATGTGCGGCAATCCTGGAATTGGTTTCACCGGGGCGCGCCGGGGTACGCCGTCCGTTCCGGCGCCCGCTCGCGGTGCGGTCGGTCCTCGTGGCCGAGTTGCAGATCGCGTTCCGTGCGTCCGCCGCCCGCCATGTGCAGGACGGTGGCGACCGGTGGGCGACCGGCGGCGACGACGGTGTACTCGCCCGACGACGGGTCGACGAAGCGGAACGTGCCGTCGGGTCCCGTGGTGAGGGTGTCCACGACGTTGCCCGCCGCGTCCGGGAGGGTCACGCGCGCGTCCTCGACGGGCCTCGCCGGTGGCCCGGACGGTGCCGCGCAGCAGGTCGCCGCCCGTGAGTTCGACGTCCTGGCGGGTCTCGTGGGCCGCCTGGACGCCGACCGGCAGGGCGGCCGGGCGGTCGCCGCCCGCGCGGCGGCGAGGGTGTGCCCCCCGGCGATCAGCTCGGTGACGACGTGGCCGCCCTCCCGTCCGCTGCGGGTGCCGGCGACGACCTCGCCGTGCACGTCGGTGAGGGTGACGGTGGCGTCCCGCACCGGGGCGCCGTCCGCCGTCACGACGCTCCCGGCCAGGAGTCCGGCGCCGCCGAGGACGACGTCGAGCTCGACGGGGCGCTCGCCGACGGTGAGGAGACGGCCTGCGGCTGGTGGCCACCGGCGGCGGCGATCAGGACACGGGCCCCGGAGCCGGGCGTGGACAGCGCGTACCGCGAGAAGAAGACGAGCCGCACCCGGCGCCGGCCGGGTTCCGGCGCGGCGTCCGGCGCCGGGGGCGGGCCTTGCGCGGGGGCCGCCGTGACCGGCTCGTCCTGCGTCGGCGTGGTTCCGCCCATGTGCCCCTCCCCTCGTCGCACCTGCCACACGATTCCCGCGTCGAGCGACAACCAGGGGCAAGCGCGACGAGTTACGGCGCCATGCCGGCCACAAGGGAGATCCACTCGAACCGGCGAAAGGGTCAACACGCCTTAGGCGCGCGGGGGTTGTACTACTTCTCGACCTCGGCGGCGAGGTTGGCGAGGATCAGGTCGTAGATCCGGTTGAGGCCCTTGGGTGCGAACGTCCGCTCGAAGAAGCCGCCGACGCCACCGGCGCCGCTCCATGTGGTGGTGACCACGACGCGGGACTTGCCCTCACCCGCCGGGGTGACCCGCCAGACGGTGACCATCGAGGAGTTGCGGTCCTTCTCGACGAGTTCGCCGTCCGTCGGCTCGGCGACCTCCAGGAGGCAGTCCCGGACGCGCTTGCTGGTGGCCTGGAGCTTCCAGTGGACGAGGGTGCCCTCGCCGTCGCCGCCCTCGCGCACCTCGTACTCGCTGAAGTGCTGGGGCAGCAGTTTCCCGCGCGCGCCGCTGTAGTCGGCGATGGTGTCGAACACCTTCTCCGGGTTCGCAGCGACGACCCGCTCGGTGGTGGCCTCGACCTGCGCCATGGGGTTCCTCCAGGTCCGTGTTGCTCAGGGTTGTTCGGGGTTCCTCAAGTTCGGGACAAGCCAACCACCCCGGTCCACGGCCGCCCAAATCGGGGTCCCGGAAGCGTCCCGGAAGCGATCGCGGGGCGATCGGAAACGGCTGGCGGAAGGTACGCCGCACGATCATGGGAACAGATGTTCTATTGTGGGGGCAGTGCTACCGAGGAGGCGTCATGCGCTGGGAGAACCTCACCGTGGAAACCCGCCACGACCGGCCGGCGGACGCCGCGCTGTTCGGCGCGGACGCGGTCACGACCAGGACGTTCGACACGCCCGAGTTCGCCGGCATCACGTTCCACGAGATCCGGGCCCGCTCGATCCTCAACCGGGTACCGGGAGCCTCCCGGATGCCGTTCGAGTGGACGGTGAACCCCTACCGGGGCTGCACGCACGCGTGTGTGTACTGCTTCGCCCGCAAGACGCACAGCTATCTCGACCTCGACACCGGGACCGGCTTCGACACCCAGATCGTCGTCAAGGTGAACGCGCCGGAGCTGCTGCGCCGCCAGCTGGCCTCGCCCCGCTGGCACGGGGAGCACGTCGCGATGGGCACGAACGTCGACTGCTACCAGCGCGCGGAGGGCCGCTACCGGCTGATGCCGGGGATCCTGTCCGCCCTGCGCGACCGGGCGAACCCCTTCTCGATCCTGACCAAGGGCACCCTGATCCTGCGCGACCTCGATCTGCTGCGGCAGTCCGCCGAGGTGACCGACGTCGGCGTCTCGGTGTCCGTCGGCTTCACCGACACCGAGCTGTGGCGCACCGTCGAGCCGGGCACCCCGGCCCCCGAGCGGCGCCTGGACGTCGTACGGACCCTCACCGGCCACGGCATCGGCTGCGGGGTGCTGATGGCACCGGTGATCCCGTTCCTCGGCGACGAACCCGCCCAGCTGCGCGCCACCGTCCGGGCGATCGCGGCCGCCGGGGCCACCTCCGTCACCCCGCTCGCGCTGCACCTGCGCCCCGGCGCCCGGGAGTGGTTCATGGCCTGGCTCGGGCAGCACCACCCGTACCTGGTGCGCCGGTACGAGCGGCTGTACGCGGACGGCGCCTACGCCCCGAAGTGGTACCAGCGACGGATCACCCGTCAGGTGCACGAGCTGGCAGAGGAGTACGGCATCGGCCCCACGCGCGCGGGGATGCCCCGCCGGGTCCCGTTGTCCGAGCCGGTGGAGGAGCCGACCGGGCCCGGGCCGACCCAGCTCTCGCTGATCTGAGCGCGTTCGAGCGCATCCGGCGACCCGAAAGGGTCAAGTAACGCCGGAACAGGTTCTGCCCGGCGCTCTTTTCGGGACGATGCGGCAAGGGCCGTGACCTGCGCGGTCCGGCCGTCCGCGGCCTCGTCGTCGTCCCGGGAGCACTTCATGAACCAACGCGCAGCCGTGCTGTGCGCTGCCGCCGCCGTCGTGGCCGGGACGGTCACCGCAGTGCCCGCGGGCGCGAGCCCGTCGCGCCCCGCGGAGGCCGCCCGCGCGGCGGAGCTCAGCTGGAAGAGCTGCGGCATCACCGGTCAGCCGAAGCTCCAGTGCACCTCCCTGAAGGTGCCGCTAGACCACGAGCAGCCGGGCGGGCAGCAGATCACGCTGGCGCTGTCCCGCGTCCCGCACACCGCGAAGGCGTACCAGGGCCCGCTGCTGGTCAACCCCGGAGGCCCCGGCGGCAGGGGGCTGAGCCTCGCCGGATTCGTCGCCTCGGCACTGCCGAAGGCCGTGTCGGCCCAGTACGACGTCATCGGCTTCGACCCGCGCGGGGTGGGCAGGAGCACGCCCGCGCTGGACTGCGAGCCCGGCCACTTCGGCCCTGTCCGCCCGGACACGGTGCCGAGCACCGAGGCGATCGAGCAGGCGAACGTCGCACGCGCGAAATCCTTCGCGGCGGCCTGCGTCAAAAAGTACGCGAGCGTGCTGCCCCACATCGACACGCTCAGCACCGTGCGGGACATGGACGCGATCCGGGCCGCGCTCGGCGCGCGGAAGCTGAACTACTTCGGCTACTCGTACGGCACCTACCTCGGCGCGGTGTACGCCAAGCTCTACCCGCAGCGGGTGCGGCGCCTGGTCCTGGACTCGATCGTCGACCCCACGGGCGTCTGGTACGAGGACAACCTCACCCAGGATCTGGCCTTCAACGACCGGCACCGCGCCCTGATGGCCTGGATCGCCAAGTACGACAAGACGTACAAGCTCGGCACCGACCCGGAACAGGTCGAGACCAAGTGGTACGCGATGCGGGCGGCCCTCGCCGAGAAGCCGGCCGGCGGCCGGGTGGGCGCCTCGGAGCTGGAGGACACCTTCCTGCCCGGCGGCTATTACAACGGTTACTGGCCCCACCTCGCCGAGGCGTTCGCGGCGTACGTGAACGGCAAGGACGCCGGCCCGCTGGTCGAGGCGTACAAGAACTTCGCCGCCGTCGACGCCGCTGGGGACAACGGCTACAGCATCTACACCTCGGTGCAGTGCCGGGACGCCTTCTGGCCGCGCGACTGGGACGAGTGGCGTACGGACAACTGGTCGGTGTACGCCAAGGCACCGTTCATGGCCTGGAACAACGCCTGGTACAACGCACCGTGCGCGTTCTGGCCGACCGAGCCCGTGGGACCAGTGAACATCACCAACGGCGAGCTGCCGCCGACCCTGCTGTTCCAGGCGACGAACGACGCGGCCACCCCGTACGAGGGCGGTGCGACGGTCCACGCGCTGCTGCGCGGCTCCAGTCTCGTCGTCGAGGAGGGCGGCCAGAACCACGGCATCACGCTGAGCGGGAACACCTGCCTGGACAAGCACCTGGCCACGTACCTGACGGACGGCACGGTGCCGCGCGGGACCGGCGGCGTCGACGCGGTGTGCAAGGCACAGCCCGACCCCAGGCCGCCGACCTCGAAGGTCGCGGCACGCACCGCCCACGGCACGACGCTGCACGGGCTGCTGGGGTTCCGTGGCTGAGCGGTGACCCGGCCGGCCCGTCGGGGGCGTTGTCAGACCCTTGGTCCACCATGGACGCATGAGCGAAACGACCAGGATCCCCGCCCCCGCCGGGGTCGCCGCGGCGACCCAGTACTCCCATGTCGTCATGGGCACCGGCCGTTTCGTGGCCATAGCGGGTCAGCTCCCGCTCGACGCGGACGGCAGGCCGGTCGGCGAGGGCGACCCGCAGGTCCAGGCACGCCAGGTCTTCGAGAACCTGAGCCGCTGCCTCGCCGCGGCCGGGGCGACCTTCGACGACGTCGTCAAACTCACCTACTTCGTCACCGACATGGCCCATATGCCGGCGATCCGCGGGGCCCGCGCCGCCCACATACCCGACGACCGGCTCCCCGCCGCCTCGGCCGTGCAGGTCGCCGCGCTGGTCCGCCCGGAGTTCCTGATGGAGATCGAGGCGTTCGCGGTGGTGGACTGACGGCCGCCCCGCTCGCCGGCGCGGCGGGGCCGTGCCGCGCACGGACGGAAAGGGCTCCGCGAGGCCGCTCCCGACCACACGGAGCCTGCCCGCCGCTCCTGGCGTGGCCGCTGACGAGCCACCACCTCGGACAGGCCGGACGCGATGCCTCCGTGTGCCCACCGGCGGGGCTTCGCCTGGTGCTCAGGCCACAGGGCCGGCATACGTACTGAACCGCAGGTACACCCCGATGTCCGCGGGCATCTCCGGCGAGGTCGTCCGGTAGCTGCACAGCTCCTGCAGCCCTCCGGTGTCCGGCGGCAGTCCCGCCGTCAGCTGCCGCAGGATCTCGGCGTGCGGACGCGGGTCGATTCCCTCCAGCTCCATGAGCCGGGCGATGCGTACGGCTGCCTCCGCGTCGGAACCGGTGTTGTCCGGCAGTCGCAGATAGAGGTTGGCCTCCTCCGGGCCGGAGGTGTCCTCCCGGAACGCCAGGCAGGTCATCGGCTCGTTGCTCACGGTGCCGCCGTCCCGCCCGTAGATGACGGTACGCGCCCGGGCTGCCCGGGCCGGCTCGTGGCGCTGCGCCAACGCCGCCACGGTGTCCAGCTCACCCATCGGCATCGGGCGGTGCCGGAAGTAGACCTTCACCCGGGGGGCGTTTCCGCCGTCCAGATCGAGGGCCATGAGCTCCAACTCGTGACCACGATCGGCGAGTTCGGCTCTCCGGTACCCCACCGGCTCCCAGGCGTCCGCCAGACCCAGCCGGTGCATGGCTTCCGCCATGACGTCGTACGCGCGGTCCAGGCCGTGCACCTGCGGGTTGAGGTAGACCTTGTAGTGGGGCCGCTTTCCCGGTCTCCAGGCCAACGAGTGCCAGAGGGTCGCCCGGTAGCGATCGGGGGCGGACGTGATGAACAGGTCTTCGATACTCAGGTACCGCGCGATGTCCGTCCCGGGGCTGCCGGCGAGTCGGCGCGTCAGTTCCCGGCCGGCCTCCTGACAGCCGAGCGGGGTGCGGTCGGAGCCGAGCGACTCGAACAGGATGCGGACCTCGGGGCGGCCGCCCTTCCAGCTGACGGAGAGTTCGGCGGGGAAACCGTCCGCCGAGACGAACGAGGGCGGATCGCAACGCTCTCCGACGGGCCGCGAACCCCAGGGGTGGATCACTTCCCGCAGGTCCTCCAGTACGGTCTCCGTCTCCCACTGGTCCACCCCCAGGCCGCGGCAGACCGCCGTCCACTTCTCTTCCAGGAACTGCCCGAACGTCTTGTGCGGTTCCTGACGCGTGCCCAGGTCGGATATCTCATCGGGGAGTTGCGCACTGGTCACTCTCCATCACCCTCCATAGCCGGACCGATTCGGCCTCGTCCGCGCTCACTTGGGCGACCCGACGGCCGCGCCAAGCCATCGCAGTTTCGACGGAAGGCGATCTTCCCCTCGTGGAGGTATTCGAATCACGAACCAACAGGCGACAAGCGCCCACCTTCAGAATCACGGGTGATCGGTGTAGCTGTCATCTATTTCATCACCAGATCGCCAGAATGGCCTTTATGTACTTTGCGTGACGGATGGGCGGCGGCATAAAACCGCAGAACAACGCGCGTATACCGACATGGCGAATTCGAGGAGCGACGGCTCACACGAAGCGCACATCTCGCGTGGTTCGAGGTGGAGGGCGTCGCGGTGCCCGAGGTGCGCCACCTCGGTGGCACCTGCCGGCCCGACGCGTCACCGCTGCCCGGGGATCCTCGCCAGCGCGTGTACGGCCGCCTCCGCGAGCACCGGATGGGCCAGGGCGTCCTCGAGTACCGGACGGGCGCGGCCGTCACCCAGCGCGCCCAGCCCCTCCACGCACGCGAGGGCCACCCGCCGGTAGGGGTCGCGCGGCCGCAGTCGTCGGCGCAGCGTGGTGATCAGCGCGGGCACGGACTCGGGCGCGCGCAGCTCCACCAGCAGCCGGACGGGGTGCAGGGCGTAGCCCACCCGAAGTTCGTTGGTGGCCAGGGCGGCCGCGGCGCGGGCGGTGCGGGGATCCTCCAGACGCGTCAGCGCGTAGGCGGCGGAGGAACAGCGCGGCGGATCCCGGTGGTTGAGGAGCAGGACGAGCGCCTCGAAGGCGCGCCGGTCGCCGGCGAGCCCCAGCCGGAAAGCGGCCAGCTCGCGGGCCCACAGCGGCTGCCCCGACTCGGTGAGCACGCCCGCCAGTTCGTCGTGGTCCGCGGTGCGCACCAACCGCTCGTACGCCGCCGTCGCGCCGGACTCGGCCCGTAAGCGCTCCGTGAGCGATCGCAACTCTTCGTCCATGTGCCGAGCGTAGGGGCTGGGCCGACGCGCAGGCACGGGCCGAGAGAATCGGGCGCCCGGCCGGGGCCGAGGACAGCGCCGCCCGCGCCGCCCGCAGCACCCGCCCGGAAACGCGGATGAACCGTGAGCAGATCGGTGGCGGATCACGGAATGCGGATCGGATGCGGCTCGGATGCGAATACGGATCGGAGATGGATCGGAGTGGATCGGATGCGGACTACGTCACAGGAACAAGGGCTGGCGTGCTCGTTACCCACCGGTTAAGCTCATACGAGCGAGTTACCCACTCGCTGCACCTCCTCGCGGTGGCCTGGTGACGCAGTCGCCGCGAAAGAAGTCGGTTCGGTGCCTCGTGTACCGCTGTACGACCCGGCCACGGGACAGGGCCGGTCGGATCTCTCCGTTCGTCCTCCGGGCGTGTGCACGCCCGCGGCGACGGAACCGGGCGTGTGCGCTCGTAGCCCGGCAACACCCGCAACCTTCTCCGCACCCGGTGCGCCCAGGTCTCGCAGAGGCCGCTCGGCGCGCCGGGCGCGTTCCCAGTCGTCACTCATTCCTGGAGTCCCGCGATGGCCGCTCCCCTGTCCGACACCCCTCTGTCCCCGCTCCAGTCGATCGCCGTCGTCGGCCTCGGCACCATGGGCACCGGCATCACCGAGGTCCTGGCCAAGGCCGGCCGGGAGGTGGTCGGCATCGACATCAGCGAGGCCCAGGCCGCGCGGTCCCTCGCCGCGCTGGAGGCCTCCACCGCCCGCGCCGTGCAGCGCGGCCGGCTCACCGAGCAGGAGCGCACGGCCGTGCTGGCCCGCGTCCGCGTCTCCACCGACCTGCGCACGGCGGCCGACGCCGACCTCGTCATCGAGGTGGTGCCCGAGTCGTACGAGATCAAGCAGCAGGTCTTCCGCGAGCTGGACGGGCTGGTGCGGCCCGAGACCATCCTCGCCACCGGGACCAACGCGCTCTCCGTGACCCGCCTCGCCGCCGAATCGGCCCGCCCGGAGCGCGTGTTGGGCCTGCACTTCTTCAACCCGGCGCCGGCGATGAAGCTGGTCGAGGTCGTCTCCTCGGTGCTGACCGCGCCCGCCGCGGTCACCGCCGTCACCAACCTCGCCCTCGACCTCGGCAAGGAGCCCGTCGCGGTCGGCGACCGCCCCGGCTTCGTCGCCGACGGCCTGCTGTTCGGCTACCTCAACCAGGCCGCCTCGATGTACGAGGCCCGGTACGCCTCCCGCGAGGACATCGACGCGGCGATGCGGCTGGGCTGCGGTCTGCCGATGGGCCCGCTCGCCCTGCTCGACCTGATCGGCGTCGACACGGCCCGTACGGTCCTGGAGGCCATGTACGCCGAGTCCCACGACCGGCTGCACGCCCCCGCGCCGATCCTCAAGCAGCTCAGCGAGGCGGGACTGACCGGCCGGAAGTCGGGCCGCGGCTTCTACACGTACGAGGCGGCCGGCAGCGCGACGGTCGTCCCGGACGCGCTGACGCCGCTCTCCGGCGCCACCGAAGACTCCGGCCGCCCGGTCACCTCGGTCGGTGTGGCCGGCTCCGGCACCATGGCCTCCGGCATCGCCGAGGTCTTCGCCAAGGCCGGCTACGACGTCGTCCTCGCCGCCCGCAGCGAGGAGAAGGCGCAGACCGCCAAGGCCCGGATCGGCAAGTCGCTCTCCCGCTCCGTCGACAAGGGCCGGCTGACCGCCGAGGCCGCCGCCCAGATCCTGGACCGGATCACCCCGGCCGGCTCCTACGACGCCTTCGCCGACGTCGACCTGGCACTGGAGGCGGTCGCCGAGGACCTCGAGGTCAAGCAGCAGCTGTTCGCGACCCTGGACAAGGTGTGCAAGCCCGGCGCCGTCCTCGCCACGACGACCTCCTCGCTGCCGGTCGTCGCCTGCGCCCGCGCCACCTCGCGCCCGCAGGACGTGATCGGGATGCACTTCTTCAACCCGGCGCCGGCGATGAAGCTGGTCGAGGTCGTCCGTACGGTGCTGACGGCCGACGACGTCCACGCGACGGTCCGCGAGGTGTGCGGCCGGATCAAGAAGCACGCGGTCGACTGCGGGGACCGCGCCGGCTTCATCGTGAACGCGCTGCTCTTCCCGTACCTCAACAACGCGATCAAGATGGTGCAGGAGCACTACGCGACGCTGGACGACATCGACGCCGCGATGAAGCTGGGCGGCGGCTACCCGATGGGTCCCTTCGAGCTCCTGGACGTCGTCGGACTCGACGTCTCCCTCGCGATCGAGAAGGTCCTGCACCGCGAGTTCCGCGACCCCGGCCTGGCTCCGGCCCCGCTCCTGGAGCACCTGGTGGCCGCGGGCTGCCTCGGCCGCAAGACCGGCCGCGGCTTCCGCGAATATGCCCGCCGCTGACGGCGCCGGCGACTGGTCCCGAGGAGAAGAGGACTGGGGCGGGCTGCTCGCCCCCACCGGCGGGCCCCCGCTCGTCCCGGGCGGGGGAAACCCCGGACAGGCGCACCGAGCTGCGCACATGCAGTACGTTCGGGTCATGCCCCAGCCCGCCAGGTCCTCACGTACACCAGCCACGCCCGACGCGCCGGAGAGTGCCGCGGGCAGCCGCGCGGCCGCCCAGCGACTCAAGATGCGCCGAGAACTGGCGGCCGCGGCGATGGAGCTGTTCGCGACCAAGGGGTACGAGGCGACCACCGTCGACGAGATCGCGGCCGCGGCCGGGGTCGCCCGCCGCACGTTCTTCCGTCACTTCCGCTCCAAGGAAGAGGCGATCTTCCCCGACCACGACGACACCCTGACCCGGGCGGAGGCCGTGCTCAACGCGGCCCCGGCGCACGAGCATCCGCTCGACACGGTGTGCCGCGGCATCAAGGAGGTCATGACGATGTACGCGGCCCGGCCGGAGATCTCGGTCGCCCGCTACAAGCTGACGCGCGAGGTGCCCACCCTGCGTGAGGCGGAGATCGCGTCGGTGGCCCGCTACGAGCGCCTGTTCACCCGCTACCTCCTCGGTCACTTCGACGAGCACGCGCACGACGACGACGCCAACGACGACCCGCTGCTCGCCGAGGTCGCCGCGTCCGCCGTGGTCACCGCCCACAACCACGTGCTGCGGCGCTGGCTCAGGGCCGGCGGCCAGGGCGATGTCGAGACCCAGCTCGACCATGCTTTCGCGATCGTGCACAAGACGTTCGGGACGGGCATCGGAGCCGGCCGCAGCAGCGCGGACGCGCCCCGGCAGGCGTCGGCGGCGGTCTCCACGCAGGGCGAGGTCCTGGTGACGGTCGCCCGGACCGACGCCTCGCTGGACGAGGTCATGCGCACCATCGAGCAGGCCCTCAAGGAGCGCTGAGCACCGCTCGAAAGCCCCTCCACGCTGTGACGACGGCCACCCCACCGGGTGGCCGTTTTGGCATGTCAGAGGCCCTTTTCGCGCAGATTCCAGAGGCCGTTCGATCGATCATCGCTCATGTGTTACGTAAAGATTTCAGCTGAGACCAAGTTCTGGCACTCAGTGCCTTGCGGGGTGACACGCGGTGTCATACGTTGAAGGTGTCCGGGCGGCCGGCGTGCAGAGACCATTCGTACGTCGGCTGTCCCCGCAAGCTCACGGTTTGCGCGCCCGGACGCCTGCGTCACAGGCAACCTCCCGCGCCACAAAGCGCTGCCGAACAGCACCACCGCCGAACCGACGGCACTTCTCCCAAAACCCTCAGCAGCACCGACGTAACCCTCAGCGCCCCGCCCTCAGGGCGCTTCTTCGCCGGAGGCAACACCGTGACCGTGAAGGACATCCTGGACGCGATCCAGTCGCCGGAATCGACGCCGGACGACTTCGCCAATCTGCCGCTCCCCGAGTCGTACCGCGCGATCACCGTGCACAAGGACGAGACGGAGATGTTCGCGGGCCTGGAGACCCGTGACAAGGACCCGCGCAAGTCGATCCACCTGGACGAGGTGGCAGTGCCCGAGCTCGGGCCTGGCGAGGCCCTGGTGGCCGTCATGGCCTCCTCGGTCAACTACAACTCGGTGTGGACCTCGATCTTCGAGCCGGTGTCGACGTTCTCCTTCCTGGAGCGCTACGGCAGGCTCAGCGAGCTGACCAAGCGGCACGACCTGCCGTACCACATCATCGGTTCCGACCTCGCGGGCGTCGTGCTGCGCACCGGCCCGGGCGTCAACGCCTGGAAGCCGGGCGACGAGGTCGTCGCGCACTGTCTGTCCGTCGAGCTGGAGTCCTCGGACGGCCACAACGACACGATGCTCGACCCCGAGCAGCGCATCTGGGGCTTCGAGACCAACTTCGGCGGCCTCGCGGAGATCGCCCTGGTCAAGTCCAACCAGCTGATGCCGAAGCCGGACCACCTGTCGTGGGAGGAGGCGGCGGCCCCCGGCCTCGTCAACTCGACCGCGTACCGGCAGCTGGTCTCCCGCAACGGCGCCGGCATGAAGCAGGGCGACAACGTCCTGATCTGGGGTGCCAGCGGCGGTCTCGGCAGCTACGCCACGCAGTTCGCGCTGGCCGGCGGCGCCAACCCGATCTGTGTCGTCTCCTCCCCCGAGAAGGCCGACATCTGCCGGGCCATGGGCGCCGAGGCGGTCATCGACCGCAACGCCGACGGCTACAAGTTCTGGAAGGACGAGCGGACCCAGGACCCGAAGGAGTGGAAGCGCTTCGGCAAGCGCATCCGCGAGTTCACCGGCGGCGAGGACATCGACATCGTCTTCGAGCACCCGGGTCGCGAGACCTTCGGCGCCTCGGTCTACGTCACCCGCAAGGGCGGCACCATCACCACCTGCGCCTCGACCTCCGGCTACATGCACGAGTACGACAACCGCTACCTGTGGATGTCCCTGAAGCGGATCATCGGCTCGCACTTCGCCAACTACCGCGAGGCCTGGGAGGCCAACCGGCTGGTCGCGAAGGGCAAGATCCACCCGACCCTGTCGAAGGTCTACTCCCTGGAGGAGACCGGCCAGGCCGCGTACGACGTGCACCGCAACCTCCACCAGGGCAAGGTCGGCGTCCTCGCGCTGGCTCCCGAGGAGGGTCTGGGCGTGCGCGACGAGGAGAAGCGCGCCCAGCACATCGACGCCATCAACCGCTTCCGCAACATCTGAGACACCCGAGGTCATAGATGACTGAGCGTCAGTCCGCCGCAGGAAAGCGGGAGAAGGACCGGCCGTGGCTCATGCGCACGTACGCCGGTCACTCCACGGCAGAGGCGTCCAACGAGCTGTACCGGCGCAACCTCGCCAAGGGCCAGACGGGTCTGTCGGTCGCGTTCGACCTGCCCACCCAGACCGGCTACGACTCCGACCACGTCCTCGCCCGCGGCGAGGTCGGCCGGGTCGGCGTGCCGGTGGCCCATCTCGGTGACATGCGCAGGCTGTTCCAGGACATCCCCCTGGACCAGATGAACACCTCGATGACGATCAACGCCACCGCCATGTGGCTGCTGGCGCTCTATCAGGTCGTCGCCGAGGAGCAGGGCGCGGACATCACCCGGCTCCAGGGCACGACCCAGAACGACATCGTCAAGGAGTACCTGTCCCGGGGCACCCACGTGTTCCCGCCGGGGCCCTCGCTCCGTCTGACGACGGACATGATCGCGTACACGGTCTCCCACATCCCGAAGTGGAACCCGATCAACATCTGCAGCTACCACCTGCAGGAGGCGGGGGCCACGCCGGTCCAGGAGATCGCGTACGCGATGTCCACGGCGATCGCCGTGCTGGACGCCGTCCGTGACTCCGGGCAGGTGCCGGCCGAGAAGTTCGGCGATGTCGTCGCCCGTATCTCCTTCTTCGTGAACGCGGGCGTCCGCTTCGTCGAGGAGATGTGCAAGATGCGCGCCTTCGGCCGCATCTGGGACAAGGTCACCCGCGAGCGCTACGGCATCCAGGACGCCAAGCAGCGCCGCTTCCGCTACGGCGTCCAGGTCAACTCCCTGGGCCTGACGGAGGCGCAGCCGGAGAACAACGTCCAGCGGATCGTCCTCGAGATGCTCGCCGTGACGCTGTCGAAGGACGCACGCGCGCGTGCCGTGCAGCTGCCGGCCTGGAACGAGGCGCTGGGGCTGCCCCGGCCCTGGGACCAGCAGTGGTCGCTGCGCATCCAGCAGGTTCTCGCCCTGGAGAGCGATCTGCTGGAGTACGAGGACATCTTCGAGGGCTCGCACGTCATCGAGGCCAAGGTCGCCGAGCTGGTCGAGGAGTCCCTCGCCGAGATCGAGCGGATCGACGGGATGGGCGGCGCGATGGCCGCCGTCGAGTCCGGCTACCTCAAGTCCCAGCTCGTCTCCTCGCACGCCGAGCGCAGGGCCCGGATCGAGTCCGGGCAGGAGAAGATCATCGGTGTCAACATCTTCCAGACGACCGAGCCCAACCCGCTGACCGCGGATCTCGACACGGCCATCCAGACGGTCGATCCGGCCGTCGAGGCCCGCGTCATCGCCTCCCTGCAGAACTGGCGCGACACCCGCTACCAGCCGCCCTTCAACCACCCGCGTCCCTGCAAGGCGCTGGAGAAGCTGAAGGAGGCCGCCAAGGGCACCGCCAACCTCATGGAGGCCACCCTGGAGTGCGCCCGAGCCGGGGTCACGACCGGCGAGTGGTCCGGGGCGCTGCGTGAGGTGTTCGGCGAGTTCCGCGCCCCGACCGGGGTCTCGTCGGCGCCGGTGGCGGTGCCGGCGGAGGAGGGCTCGGCCATGGCCGACGTCCGCCGCAGGGTCGACACCACCGCGAAGGACATGGGCGTGGGCAAGCTGCGCTTCCTGGTCGGCAAGCCGGGCCTGGACGGGCACTCCAACGGCGCCGAGCAGATAGCCGTACGCGCGCGTGACGCCGGCTTCGAGGTGGTCTACCAGGGCATCCGGCTGACGCCCGAGCAGATCGTGGACGCCGCGCTGGAGGAGGACGTGCACGCCGTGGGCCTGTCCATCCTCTCCGGCTCGCACGCCCAGCTGGTGCCGGACGTCCTCGAACGGCTCCGTGTGGCCGGTGCCACAGACATCCCGGTGATCGCCGGTGGCATCATCCCGAATGGAGACGCCGAACAGCTCAGGGCTGCCGGCGTGGCCGCGGTCTTCACCCCGAAGGACTTCGACATCACCGGAATCATCGGCCGCATCGTCGACGAGATCCGGAAAGCGAACAAGCTCGACCCCCTGGAGGTCCCCGCATGACCGTCAACCGTCTGCGTCCGCGGCGCTCGTGTCTCGCCGTTCCGGGCAGCAATCCCCGCTTCCTCGAGAAGGCGCAGGGCCTCCCGGCGGACCAGGTCTTCCTCGACCTCGAGGACGCGTGCGCGCCGCTCGCCAAGCCCGAGGCGCGGCACACCATCGTCAAGTTCCTCAACGAGGGCGACTGGACGGGCAAGACGCGGGTGGTCCGGGTCAACGACTGGACGACCGAGTGGACGTACCGCGACGTCGTGACGGTGGTCGAGGGCGCCGGCCCCAACCTCGACTGCATCATGCTGCCGAAGGTGCAGAGCGCCCAGCAGATCGTCGCGCTCGACCTGCTCCTGACGCAGATCGAGAAGACCATGGGCTTCGAGGTCGGCAAAATCGGCATCGAGGCGCAGATCGAGAACGCGCAGGGCCTGAACAACGTCAACGAGATCGCGCAGGCCTCCCCGCGCATCGAGACGATCATCTTCGGCCCGGCCGACTTCATGGCGTCGATCAACATGAAGTCGCTGGTCGTGGGCGAGCAGCCGCCCGGCTACCCGGCGGACGCCTACCACTACATCCTGATGAAGATCCTGATGGCCGCCCGCGCCAACGACCTCCAGGCGATCGACGGCCCCTATCTGCAGATCCGCAACGTCGACGGCTACCGCGAGGTCGCCGGACGCGCCGCGGCCCTCGGTTTCGACGGCAAGTGGGTGCTGCACCCGGGCCAGGTCGAGGCGTCCAACGAGATCTTCTCGCCGTCGCAGGAGGACTACGACCACGCCGAGCTGATCCTCGACGCGTACGACTACTACACGTCCGAGGCGGGCGGCAAGAAGGGCTCGGCGATGCTCGGCGACGAGATGATCGACGAGGCCAGCCGCAAGATGGCCCTGGTCATCTCGGGCAAGGGACGCGCCGCCGGCATGCAGCGCACCGGCAAGTTCGAGATCCCTGTCGACTAAGGAGCCCTGACGCGATGCAGTTCGGACGCACCTACGAGGAGTTCGAGGTCGGGGCGACGTACAAGCACTGGCCCGGCAAGACGGTCACGGAGTACGACGACCACCTGTTCTGTCTCCTCACCATGAACCACCACCCGCTCCACATGGACACCAACTACGCGGAGCAGACGACCGACTTCGGCAAGAACGTCGTCGTGGGCAACTACATCTACTCCCTGCTGCTCGGCATGTCCGTGCCGGACGTCTCCGGCAAGGCGATCGCCAACCTGGAGATCGAGTCGCTCAAGCACGTGGCGCCGACCTTCCACGGTGACACGATCTACGGGCAGACGACCGTGCTCGACAAGTGGCCGTCGAAGTCGAAGAACGACCGCGGGATCGTCTACGTCGAGACCAAGGGCTACAAGCAGGACGGCACGCTGGTCTGCGTGTTCCGCCGCAAGGTGATGGTGCCGACCGAGACGTACATCAAGGAGCGCGGCGGCGAGCAGCCCGGCCGGCCCCAGCTGAAGGAGCAGGAGAAGTAGCCATGGCACGTCTCGCCCGGACCGCCGGTCTGACCGACATCCAGCAGGAGATCCTCGCCACCGTCCGCGACTTCGTGGACAAGGAGATCATCCCGGTCGCGACCGGGCTGGAGCACCGCGACGAGTACCCGCAAGCGATCGTCGACGGCCTCAAGGAGTTGGGCCTGTTCGGCCTGATGATCCCCGAGGAGTACGGCGGTCTGGGCGAGTCGCTCCTGACGTACGCCCTCTGCGTCGAGGAGATCGCCCGCGGCTGGATGTCGGTCTCCGGCATCATCAACACGCACTTCATCGTGGCGTACATGCTCAAGCAGCACGGCACGCAGGAGCAGAAGGACCACTATCTGCCGAGAATGGCGGCCGGCGACATCCGCGGCGCCTTCTCCATGTCGGAGCCGGCCCTCGGCTCGGACGTGTCCGCGATCACGTCGAAGGCGGTGAAGGACGGCGACGAGTACGTCCTCAACGGTCAGAAGATGTGGCTGACGAACGGCGGCACGTCGTCGCTGGTGGCTGTTCTGGTCAAGAGTGACGAAGGACACCCCGAGGGCACCGCCCCCCACAAGTCGATGACGACCTTCCTGATCGAGAAGGAGCCCGGCTTCGGTCAGGTCCTGCCCGGTCTGACCATCCCGGGCAAGATCGACAAGATGGGCTACAAGGGGGTGGACACCACCGAGCTGATCATGGATGGCCTGCGCCTTCCCGCCGATCGGGTGCTCGGCGGGGTCACCGGCCGAGGTTTTTACCAAATGATGGACGGAGTCGAGGTTGGGCGGGTCAACGTAGCGGCCCGTGGCTGTGGCGTCGCCCAGCGTGCCTTCGAACTCGGCGTCGAGTACGCCCAGCAGCGCCACACGTTCGGCAAGCCGATCGCCCAGCACCAGGCGATTCAGTTCAAGCTCGCCGAGATGGCTACCAAGGTCGAGGCCGCCCATGCCATGATGGTGAACGCCGCACGCAAAAAGGACTCCGGGGAGCGAAACGACCTCGAGGCCGGGATGGCGAAGTACCTCGCCTCCGAGTACTGCAAGGAGGTCGTGGAAGATGCGTTCCGGATCCACGGCGGGTACGGCTTCTCCAAGGAGTACGAGATCGAGCGCCTCTACCGCGAGGCCCCGATGCTGCTGATCGGTGAAGGCACCGCAGAAATCCAGAAAATGATCATCGGGCGCAGGTTGCTCGAGGAGTATCGGCTCCAAGGCTGATTGTCCGGGTTGGGGGTGTTTTCTTCGAGAAGAAGATCACACCCCGTGAACTTCCCCCAGCCGTCGACTCGGCTTCCTTGCTTACCCAGTTGTGGCCCCGAACCGCTACGATCGCGGAAAGCCGCCGTCCCCCGTCGAAGCGCGGCATCATCCGCTACGAAGGTCATCCATGCCCCACAGCCAAACCTCTGCACACCGCGACAGCCTGGTAGGCACACGCCTCGCGCGCGGAGCATCGCCGTGGCTTCTGCCGACCGTCGCCACCGCAGCCGTCAGCCTGCTGCGCGCCCGCCGCTCGGGTGCCGCCAAGGCCGTCGCCGTGCCCGCCACCGCTCTCGCGGCGGGCATGCTGTGGTTCTTCCGCGACCCCGAGCGCGAGATCGCCTCGGGCCGGGTCATCTCCCCCGCCGACGGTGTGGTGCAGAGCATCATGCCGTGGAAGGACGGACGCACCCGGGTCGCGATCTTCATGAGCCCGCTCAACGTCCACGTCAACCGCGCGCCGCTGGCCGGCACCGTGACGTCGGTCGAGCACATCCCCGGCGGGTTCGTGCCGGCGTTCAACAAGGAGAGCGAGAACAACGAGCGCGTCGTCTGGCACTTCGACACCGAGCTCGGTGACATCGAGATGATCCAGATCGCCGGAGCCGTGGCCCGCCGCATCGTCCCCTACATCCCCGAGGGCACGAAGGTCGAGCAGGGCGAGCGGATCGGCCTGATCCGCTTCGGCTCGCGCGTCGACATCTACCTGCCCGAGGGCGTGGACGTCGCGGTCGAGGTGGGGCAGAAGACGGTGGCAGGGGTGACTCGCATTGACCGTGATTGACCCGGAGACCCAGGCGGGCTGGGTGCCCGAGGCCGACGAGGTGGACGAGGAAGAGGAGATGCCCCTCTCTCTGCGTCTGTCGATAGCGGACACCCTCACCCTCGGCAACGCGACGTGCGGCTTCATGGCCGTGTACTTCACCACCACGGGCATCCTGATCCCGCACCTCACCGGCAGCCAGGAATCCGGCATGGCCCGCCACAGCGCGGCCACGGCGGTCATCCTGATGCTGTGCGCGGCGGTGTTCGACCTGTTCGACGGCCTGGTCGCACGCAAGCTGCGCTCCTCCCCGATGGGCGCGGAACTGGACAACCTCTCGGACCTGGTCAGCTTCGGTCTGGCCCCGGCGTACTTCGTCCTGGTCTACGGCATGGTCGCCGACGACGCCCACCAGCGGGTCGCGGCGGTCGGCGGGATCGTGGTGCTGCTCGCGGTGGTGCTGAGGCTCGCGAGATTCTCGTGCGTCACCGTCAAGGACGGCACCTTCCAGGGCATGCCGTCGCCGTTCGGCGCGCTGACGGTCGTCTCGATCGTGCTCCTCGAGCTCCCGTTCGTGGCGACCCTGATGGCCATCCTGGGCACCGCCTGGCTGATGGTGAGCCGGGTCGAGTACCCGAAGCCGCGGGGCCGCCTCGCCGGCGCGATGCTCTCCTGGATCGTGCTGTCGATGGGTCTGCTGGCGGCCTGGGCGTTCGACGCCCCGAGCGGTCAGCTGCTGCTCCAGACCGGCTGTGCCCTTCAGCTGGTCATGGGCGCGGTCATCCCGCTGTTCGCCACGGCCCGCCGGGTGAACAACTTCCGCGACAACCGACGCGAGGCCCGGGCGGCGCAGCTGCCCTGATCCTCGCCCCCGCGTCACCGGGTGTGGCCCGAACCCTACGAGGTTCGGGCCACACCCGTTTCACGTTCAAGGGCCTCCTCGTTTGGCCCTTGACCGGTCAACTACTCCTCGCTCCGGGCCAGTTGCAGTGAGTGAGAACAAAGAGGAGGGTGGATAAAGGGGTATTGACGGTGATTCGTCCCGCCTTATGGATGGAGGAAGACCATGTCCGTACCCGCGCCCGTGGACCACCTGGTCCCGCACATCTCGACGATTCCGGCGAACGAGGGCGACACCGTGAACCTCTTCGTCCGGGAGTACGACGGCACCCACGGCAACCAGCCCCGCTCACCGGTGCTGATGCTGCACGGCAGAAGCGTGCCGGTGCTCGCCGGGTACGACCTCCCCGGCCCGGACCTCGCGTACAGCTGGGCGAAGAAGCTCGCCTCGCATCACTACGACGTGTTCCTGATGGACCTCCAGGGCAACGGACGGTCGCCACGTCCGAAGATGGACGAACCCCGCAACGCCAACCCCGCGCAGCGGGACGTGCTGTCCCCCAACCCCCTGCCGACCCCGTACCTGGGCTCACCCCTGTACCCCCACCAGCTGGGCAACTCGCAGAGCGAGTGGGCCGAGCTGGCCACGGTGGTCGGCTTCATCAAGACGCGCCCCCGGATGACCACCCCGATCGACTTCATCGGCTGGTCCGCGGCCGGGCCGGTCATGGGGCCCTACACCCTCCAGCACCCCGAGAACGTCAAGAGCCTGTTCCTGCTCGCCCCGATCTATCCCCCACTGGGGCGGTGGTCGGAGGACGCCACGAAGCCCTTCGGGCGCCCGACGGAGGCCGCCACACTGCCCGTGTCCCTGCCTGCCGCCACGTTCGGCTTCCCCATGCACGTCAACAGCAAGGCCGTCTTCAAGTCCGCGTGGGACCGCGAGCAGGGCAGCCCGTTCCAGCGGGATCCCGACATGGTGGACAGGGCGTGGGCCGAGATGATGGCCAACGACCCCGTCGGCAGCACGTGGGGTCACGAGCTGTCACCGGGCGTCTTCGAGGGCATCCACCGCTACCGCAACTCCTACTGGTGGGGCTGGAACAACCAGACCGCGCCGTTCCAGAACCCACCGGGCACCTACGTCCTCGGTGACCGGGTGCCCCTCGTCATCGTCCACGGTGACCTGGACAGGACGGTCAACACCCCGGAGACGTCACCGGTGCCGCCGGTCCTGCGCTTCTCCGTCCCGGCCCTCTACGCGGCCGTCAAAGGCCCGAAGAAGCTGATGTTCCAGCTGGAGGGCGCCGGCCACTCCGTGGTGTGGGAGCACGCCGCCGAGGTCGTGCACGAGATCTCGAAGCACTGGCTCCAGAACAAGAACAAGGTGTGGGGCCACAGCAGCGGCAGCTTCTACCGGACCGCGGACGGCGAACTGGTCCCGCTGCCCTGATGCCGGGACCGGCCCCGCCTCACAGCAGGAAGTCCCGGCCGATCCGTTCCGCGACCCGTTCCAGGATCGGGCCTGCGTCCGAGATGCACTTGCCGATGTCCGGTTCGACGTCGGTCAGCGGATACGCACGGCGGATTCCGGCCCGGCCCAGCGACACCGGCGGCAGGGCGAGACGGCCGCAGACGGCGACGACCTCCTTACCGGCCGCCCGGGCGGCCGCGGCCACGCCCGCCGGGGCCTTGCCGTGCAGGGTCTGCTCGTCGAGCGACCCCTCACCGGTGATCACCAGCTCGGCCCGCTCGAGGGCCGACGCGAAGCCCAGCACGTCGAGCATGACCTCGATACCGGCGCGGAACCGGGCGCCGATCAGCAGCGCGCCGTAGCCGATGCCGCCCGCGGCGCCCGCGCCCGGTGCGGCGGCGCACTCCGCCGCCTTCGACCCGACCTCCGTCTCCAGCACCCGCACGTAGTGCGCGAGCGCCGCGTCCAGCGTCTCGACGTCGTCCGGCGAGGCGCCCTTCTGCGGCCCGTACACCGCCGGTGCGCCCTTGGGGCCGGTCAGCGGGTTGTCCACGTCGCTGGCCAGGACCAGTGCCACGGAGGCCAGCCGGGGGTCCAGCTCCGACAGGTCGGCGCGGGCCAGCTCCGCGAGGCCGCCGCCACCCGGGGCCACCGGCTCGCCGTCCACGTCCAGGAACCGCGCGCCGAGCGCCGACAGCATGCCCGCGCCGCCGTCCGTGGTGGCGCTGCCGCCGACCCCGAACACGATCGTCCGCACGCCCGCGTCCAGTGCGGCCCGCAGCAGCTCGCCCGAGCCGTACGTCGACGCCGTGAGGGGGGCGAAGACACCGGCCGGGAGCCGTTGCAGGCCGCTCGCCTCCGCCATCTCCACGACCGCGGTGTCGCCGCGTACTGCGAACGCGGCGGTCACCTCCTGCCCGAGGGGCCCGGCGACCCGGACCTCCCGGCGTTCGAACCCGGCCGCGACCGCCGCGGCGACGGTCCCGTCACCGCCGTCGGCGACGGGCAGGGCCTCCACCTCGATGTCCGCCACGACCCGGCGCAGGCCCGCCGTCACCCGCTCGGCGACCTCCACGGCCGTCAGCGAGCCCTTGAACTTGTCCGCGGCCACGAGCACCCGTCGGGTGCCCCGCGCTGGAGCGTCCGTCACCTTGCCATCCCCTTGCTTGCCGGGCCCCGCGCACGTCAGGGCCAGTCGCGCCGCTGTGACCTTAACCGCATGGCGCCCCCGGCGTCATGCGGTGCCCGGCTCCTGGAACAACCCCGAGCGGCTCCTGTGGGGCCGCCGGCCCTTGGAGGCCCGTCGGCTGGGGCCGGCCCCGAAATGGCAGGGACGAGGAGGCCCCGGGGCACAGGTGCGGGTACCCGTGGGCCCGGCTCGAGGGGCACGCAGGCGTTCCGCCGACGGGTTCTCGCGTTCCGCGGGCGACGGTTCCGTGGACCGGGTGCTCGGCCCGGAGCGGCCACCGCTGGCGGCGTACGTGTACGACGGCGGGGTCCTCGGCGCGGACGACCCCAAGGCGATCCGGCTGCAGGAGACAGAGCTGCTGTGGTCGCGCACGACCGGTTCGACGGCGTCCTGGGGAGTAGTAGCTGCTCGCCATGGAGTGCGCACGAGGCCGAATTGGCCCGATCGCGTGCTGGTCGGCTTCCGGGCTTGCGGTGCTCTGGGCCGTCTGGGTTGACGTGGCTGTGCGATCTGGGACTCCGGGTACGGCGTCAGCGTGCGGGGCACCCGCTCCACCAGAGGACGGTTCAGGGCCTCCCCGTCGTCTCTGGCCGTACCCACCTGGCCGGGTCGCACGGGGAACCGCCCTCCCGGGCCCGGACCACGTACAGGATGCGTGTCGTCGCCTCGGGGTCGAGTACGCCGGAGACCAGTTCACCCAGGAGCGTTCGGGCCGCGCGGCTGAACGGACTCACTCCCGCTCAGTCTTCAGGAACGGTTGCCCACACCGGTGAGCACCATGACCTCGACGACGAGTTCGGCGTCCAGCGAGACAGCGGCCTTGGCCATGCCGGGACCGTAGCACCGGCACGGCAGGTCCGAGAGGACCGGGAAAGCCGCAGAAGATAATCCGGACGGCGATGTCGAGAACCCGTGGTCCGCTCCGTCCCCGCAGTGAACGCGGCCACAATGGGTCGCACCAGGACCGAGGAGAACCACCATGGCCAAGTACCTGCTGCTCAAGCACTACCGCGGCGCCCCGGCCGCGCTCAACTGCATCCCCATGGACCAGTGGACGCCGGAGGAGATCTCGGACCACGTGCGGTACATGCAGGACTTCGCGGCCCGGCTCGAGGGGACCGGAGAGTTCGTCGACGGCCTGGCGCTCGCCCCCGAGGGGACGTGGGTCCGGTACGACGGCGAGGGGCGCCCGCCGGTCACCGACGGGCCGTTCGCCGAGACCAAGGACCTCATCGCCGGCTGGATGGTGATCGACGTCGACAGCTACGAGCGTGCCGTCGAGCTGGCCGGGGAGCTGTCGGCCGCCCCCGGGGCCGGCGGGAAGCCGATCCACGAGTGGCTCGAGCTGCGCCCGTTCCTGGCGGCGCCGCCCACCATCACGGAGTGACCCCTGAGATGAACGAGGCCCTGCTCCGGAGCCTCACACCGAGCGTGCTCGGGATCCTCGTCCGCCGCGGAGCCGACTTCGCGGCGGCCGAGGACGCCGTGCAGGACGCGCTGGTGGAGGCGGTCCGCGTCTGGCCGGCCGACCCGCCGCGGGATGCGAAGGGCTGGCTGGTCACCGTGGCCTGGCGCCGGTTCCTCGACGCGACCCGGGCGGACACCGCCCGCCGTCGGCGCGAGGACCGCGTCGACGAGGAGCCGGCGCCCGGTCCCGCGCCCGCGGCGGACGACACGCTCCAGCTGTACTTCCTGTGCGCCCATCCGTCACTCACGCCGTCGTCGGCGGTCGCGCTCACGCTGCGCGCCGTCGGCGGACTCACCACCCGCCAGATCGCCCAGGCCTACCTGGTGCCCGAGGCGACCATGGCGCAGCGCATCAGCCGGGCCAAGCGCACCGTCTCCTGCGTGCGCTTCGACCGGCCCGGGGACGTCGCCACCGTGCTGCGCGTCCTCTACCTGGTCTTCAACGAGGGGTACTCCGGCGACGTCGACCTCGCCGCCGAGGCCATCCGGCTCACCCGGCAGCTGGCGGCCGCGATCGACCACCCCGAGGTGGCGGGACTGCTCGCCCTCATGCTGCTCCACCATGCCCGGCGCACCACCCGGACCGCGCCCGACGGGGGCCTCGTACCGCTCGCCGAGCAGGACCGCGGCCGGTGGGACACCGGGTCGATCGCCGAGGGGGTCGGGATCCTTCAGGCGGCCCTCGCCCGCGATCGGCTGGGTGAGTTCCAGGCCCAGGCCGCCATCGCGGCGCTCCACGCCGACGCGCCCACCGCCGGGGAGACCGACTGGGTGCAGATCGTCGAGTGGTACGACGAACTCGTGGGCCTGACCGACAATCCGGTCGTCCGGCTCAACCGCGCGGTGGCCGTCGGCGAGGCCGACGGAGCGCGCGCCGGTCTCGCGGCGCTCGCGGCCCTCGACGACTCACTGCCCCGGCACACCGCGGTGGCGGCGTACCTCCACGAGCGCGACGGGGATCCGGCGACGGCGGCACGGCTCTATGCCGAGGCGGCCCGAAAGGCCCCCAACCTGGCCGAGCGCGACCACCTGACCCGCCAGGCCGCCCGCCTCAATTCCCGTGGGAGCGGCCGGGGAACGCACCAGCCGCCGTAGAAAGCGTTCGCCTCCCGGCGAGGGGCCTCCTACCCTTTGGCCCATGGGCAAGCCTCTCGTCGCCATCCTCAGCGGTGCCGGTGTCTCCACCGATTCCGGAATCCCCGACTACCGCGGTCCGAACGGTCTGTGGCGCCAGGACCCCGAGGCCGAGAAGCTCGTCACGTACGAGTACTACATGCGCGATCCGGAGATCCGGCGGCGGTCCTGGCAGCTGCGGCGCGCGAACCACGCCCTGAAGGCCGAGCCGAACGCGGCGCACCGGGCCGTGGCCGACCTGGAGCGGTCCGGGGTGCCGGTGCGGGTGATCACGCAGAACGTGGACGGGCTGCACCAGCTCGCCGGGATGCCCGCCCGCAAGGTCCTGGAACTCCACGGCACCGCACGGAGTTTCGTGTGCACGCGATGCCATGCGCGCGGCCCGATGGAGGACGTCCTCACCCGCCTCGAGGCCGGCGAGGAGGACCCGCCGTGCCCGGAGTGCGGCGGCGTCCTCAAGTCGGCCACGGTGATGTTCGGCCAGCGCCTCGACCCGGTGGTGCTGGGCGAAGCCCTCGCCATCGCCAAGGCCTGCCAGGTGTTCGTCGCCGTCGGCACCAGCCTCCAGGTGCAGCCCGCCGCCGGGCTGGCCGGGGTCGCCGCCGACCACGGGGCCCGGCTCGTCATCGTCAACGCCGAACCGACGCCGTACGACGAGATCGCCGACGAGGTCGTCCGGGAGCCGATCGGGACGGCGCTGCCGAGGGTGCTGCTCGGGCTCACCGGGCCGGCGCGCTGAGCGCACGTCCTGCCTGCGGCCGTGCGGTCGGCGCCCCGGCCCGTCACCCCAGGTAGGCGGGGGCGACGGCGGAGGTCATGAGTGTGCGGGCGGTGCCGCTGCCGTCGGCGGGGACGGTCCACAGGTCCGAGCCGTAGTCGCCGGGGAGGGCGTAGACGAGGGTGGAGTCGTCGGCCCACAGTGCCTGGTCGTCGATGTTGCGCCGCTCGGCGGTCGCGGTCTCCTTCATGGTGCGCAGGTCGAGGACGTACAGCCGCCAGGGGGCGTCGGGCGAGGCTCCCTCGACGCGTTTCTTGTATGCGATCCGGGTGCCGTCGGGCGACAGCGAGGGGCATTCGACGTTGGCGTGCAGGGTGGTGAGGGTGCGGGCCGCGACGTCGCCCCGTACCAGGTGGGTCCGGCCGCCGGTCGCCAGCGTGGCGTAGAAGCGGTTGTCGTCGGCGAAGGTGACACCCCAGATGTTGATGTCCGCGGCACGGTAGGCGCGGCCGTCCCTGAGGATGCGGAAGGTTTCCAGGTTGTCGTCGATCGCCCAGGTCCGGGTGTCGACGACGGCGGTGCGGGTGGAGAAGTTCGTGCCCGCGTAGGAGTCGCCGCTGACGAAGACCGTCCAGGCCACCAGGTGGCCGGAGGGCGAGACGCGGGCGCGGGTGGGGATGCCCGCGGCCGGGAAACGGTGCAGCTCGCGCAGGTGGGAGTCGAGTACCACGGCTCGGTAGGTGTCCTGCAGTGCGCCGTGCACGGCCTGCAGGCAGATGCCGGTTCCGGCCGCCGCGTGGAAACGCAGGCACTTGACGCCCGACGCCGTGCGCGGCCCCTGCGGATCGTCGGCGGGCACGGTGGCGATCTCGTCGCGGTGCGGGCCCCAGGCCAGGTTGCGCACCACCAGCCGGCGGCCGGTCGTCGGCCGGAGGGAGACGGTACCGGTCCGCACCGTCGGACCGTTCGCCTGCTGCTCGTCCCGCAGTCCCGACCGGTGGGCGGCGTACAGCACCGCCCCGGTGCCGACACTCCCCAGCAGCAGCACGGCGAGTGTCAGGATCACCAGGCGCGTGGTTCTGGTCATGTGGGCACCTCATCGGCGGGACGGAGGACGAACGCGGCCACGACGGCGCTGACGGCCAGCGCGCCGGCGGTGACGGCGAGGGCCGTCCGTCCGCCCCACAGGCTCCAGGCCGCTCCGAAGGCCAGCGAGCAGGCGAACCGGGCCAGCGCCTGGCCGGTGCCGACCAGCGCCTGACCGGCGCCCTGGTGCCGGTCCGGTACGGCGTCGGCGGTGGCGGCCGCGAGGACTCCGTCGGTGGCGGCGTAGAAGGTCCCGTGCAGGACGAGGACGGCGATGACGGCCGGGGCACCGTGCCAGGGGGAGAGCACCAGGCCGTAGCCGAGCAGCAGGACGCCGTGACCGGCCAGGAAGAGCCGACGGCTGCCGGCGCGGTCGGCGAGTGCGCCGAGCGGAAGGGCGAGCAGCAGGAAGACGGCGGCGGTGCCCAGCGGCAGCAGCGGGAAGAGATGGGCGGGCAGGTCCCCTTCGCGCTGGAGCAGCAGATAGAGGAAGGAGTCGCTGACGGTGGTCAGGCCGAGCAGGGTCGCGCACCCGGTGAGCCTGCGCAGCTCCGGGCGGCGCAGCAGCCCGAGCGCGTCCCGCAGCCCCGGCCGGGCCGGTTCGGGCAGGTGTACGGGGCGGGCGGGGGTGATCTGGCGGGGCACGAAGAGCACCAGTACCAGGACCCCGAGCACGGCGAAGCAGCCGCTGACCGCGAACACCGCGTCGTAGCCGTCGACGGTGGCCCGGAGCACGGCGAAGGCGACGAGCGGGCCGAGCAGCGCGCCGGTGGTGTCCATGGCACGGTGCACCCCGAACGCCCGTCCCCGGTTCCGGGGTTCGGTGGCCAGCGAGATCATCGCGTCCCGGGGAGCGGTGCGCAGCCCTTTGCCGGTGCGGTCGGCCGCGAGCACGGCGCTGATCACGGGGAGGGTGTGGGCGAGCAGCAGCAACGGCTTGCACAGCGCCGACAGGCCGTAGCCGAGGCCCGCCACCACCTTGTGACGGCGGCCTCCCCGGTCGGCGAGATGGCCTCCGGCCAGCCGGACCAGGGCCCCGACGCCGTTGTTGATGCCGTCGAGGACCCCGAACCCCAGCGGCGACAGTCCGAGCCCCGCGACGACGTAGAGCGGCAGCACGGCCGTCACCATCTCCGAGGAGACGTCCGTGATCAGGCTGACGGCGCCCAGGGCCAGTACGGTGCCGGGCACGGCGGCCGACCGCCGCCCCGGACGGGAGTCCGGGGCGGCGGGGGCGTCGGTGCCGCGGGAGTCCGCGAGATACACCGGCGTCAGTTCCAGATGCCGGTGATGTCGGACGCCGAGGCGGCGTTGCCCGCGTGCGCGCTCAGACCGGCCAGGTCCTCCACGGTCCGCAGGACGTTGTAGTGGTTGTAGGTGGTCGAGCTGGAGCTGCCGGGAGTGACGTGCTGCCCGTAGAGGACGGTGGGGATGCGGTTGCCGGACAGCTTGTTGTCCTCGTCGAAGGTGACGGCGAGGATGCTGTTGTGCGTCTTGGCCCAGGTGGCGTAGGCGCCCAGGTTGTTCTTGATCCAGGTGTCGCCCGTGGAGACCGAGCAGTCGTGCATGTCGCTGCACAGGTTCGGGACGACGAAGGAGACCTTGGGCAGGGTGGTGTAGTCGGTCGGGAACTGCGTCATGGTCTTGGCGGTGCTCGTCGGCACGTTGGAGAAGCCGAACCACGGGTTGTGCTTCTGCGCGTAGTTGCCGCTGCTGCAGGTCGTGGAACCCTGGCTGGGCAGCGACTCGTTGTAGCTGGCCCAGGTCTTGCCGGCGGCGATCAGCTCCGAGGCGAGATTGGGCGCGGAGAGGGAACCGACCGGGACGCAGCTGTCGTCGGTGCGGCCCTGGTTGGAGCCCGAGAACAGCATGTAGTAGTTCGGCTCGCTGGGGTGGGTGAGGCCGTAGGACTGGGTGAGGTCGGCGCCACCCGCCTTGAGGGTGTTGTTGAGGTAGGGGGCGCTGGAGCTGCCTATCACCTGTGAGTAGGCGTGGTTCTCCATCACCACGACCACCACGTGGTCGGGGGTCGGGAGGGCCGCGGCCTGAGCGGCGGGGGCCGTCGCGGCCCACACGCCGATCGAGGCGGCGGTGAGGGCGACGGCCCCGGTGAGTGCGGCGAGGGGGCGCCTGTTGCGCTGGGAAGCCTTGACGGCGGCCATGACTGTCCTCCGGACAGAAGTGACGGACGTGCGGGGAAGCGGCGCCGCCACCCTAGGACCCCTGGACCGGTCCTGGGTGAAGCCCGGACGAACGGCCGGCCCCGCCGGGCAAAGTTCACACCAGGCACAGGTCACGCGCAGGGAAAGCCCGAGGTCGCACGCCGCCGCCCGCCCCCGTCTAGACAGGGGGTCCTGGCAACTCGAGCTGGAAGAGGGTCCCTTCGCCCGGAGCGGTGCCGCCCTCGAACTCCAGCAGGCGCTGCTTGCGGTCCAGTCCGCCGCCGTAGCCGGTGAGGCCGCCGCCGGCACCGATCACGCGATGGCAGGGCACGATGATGCCGATGGGGTTCCTGCCGTTGGCGAGGCCCACCGCGCGGGAGGCGGCCGGACTGCCGAGCGCTGCGGCCAGTTCGCCGTAGGTGCGGGTCTCGCCGTACGGGATCCCGCGCAGTTCGGCCCATACGGAGCGCTGGAACGGTGTGCCGTCCAGGCGCAGTTCGAGGCCGAACTCCTTCAGCTCGCCCGCGAAGTAGGCTTTCAGCTGTTCCTCCGCGTGCCCGAAGAGGGTGTCGTCGCGGGGGCCGAAGTTCTCCTCGGTCGGACGGTGGCGCTGCCCGCTCATGTAGAGGCCGCACAGGACGCCGTCGTCGGCGACGAGGGTGAGGGGGCCGTACGGGCTGTCGGTGATCGTGTGCTGTTTCACTGAAGGTCCTCACGCGGGCAGGAAGTTGATCGGATGGCTGTCGGTCGCCCACAGGTACTGGACGGCGTACGCCCGCCAGGGGCGCCAGCCCGCGGCGCGGGCCGTGAGCGCCGCCGGGGTGGAGGGCAGGCCCAACTCCCGTGCGGCGCGCCGGACTCCGAGATCGGTGGGCAGGAAGGCGTCGGGGTCGCCGAGGGCGCGCATCGCGATGACGTCGACCGTCCACGGTCCGAAGCCGGGCAGGGCGAGCAGCCGGGCACGCGTCTGCGGCCAGTCGCTCTCCACTCCCAGGTGCAGTGTTCCGTCGGCCAGCTGTCCGACGAGGGTGGTGAAGGTGGTGCGGCGGGTGCGGGGCATGGCCAGCGTCCCGGGATCGACGGCGGCGAGCGCCTCGGCGGTCGGGAAGAGGTGGGTGAGGCCACCCTCCGGGTCGTCGACCGGCTCGCCGTGCGCGGTGACCAGACGGGCCGCGTGGGTGCGGGCCGCCGCCGTGGAGACCTGCTGCCCCAGCACTGCTCGTACGGCGAACTCCGCCTCGTCGACCGTACGGGGCACCCGGCGGCCGGGGGCCTTGTCCACCAGGGGCGCGAGCAGCGGGTCCGTGCGCAGCTGGTCGTCGACGGCGACCGGGTCGGCGTCCAGGTCGAGCATGCGCCGGCAGCGGCTGATCGCGACCGTGAGGTCGCGCGGGTCGCTGAGGGTGAGGCGGCAGCCGATGTGGTCGGGGTGCGGGGTGAGTGTCACGATGCCGTGCCCGTACGGCAGCCGCAGCGTGCGCCGGAACGCGCCGTCCCGCCATTCCTCGACCCCCGGGACGCCGGTCGCGGCCAGGTGTCCGAAGAGGTTGTCGGGGTTGAGCGGGGCGCGGAAGGGGAGGCGGAGGGCGAGCGTGCCGGGCGTGGCCGGACGGGCCGAGGGGTTCTTCCTCGGGACCCGGGCGCGCAGTTCGCTCGGGGAGAGCGCGAAGACCTCGCGCACGGTGTCGTTGAAGGTGCGGATGGAGGAGAAGCCGGACGCGAACGCCGCCTGCGCCATGGGCAGTTCGGTCGTCTCGATGAGGAGGCGCGCGGTCTGGGCCCGTTGGGCGCGGGCCAGCGCCAGCGGGCCCGCGCCGAGTTCGGCGAGGAGCTGGCGTTCGACCTGGCGGGTGCTGTAGCCGAGGCGGGCGGCGAGTCCGGGCACGCCCTCGCGGTCGACGACGCCGTCGGCGATCAGCCGCATGGCGCGGGCGACCAGGTCGGCGCGCTGGTTCCACTCCGGGGAGCCCGGTGTGGTGTCGGGCCGGCAACGCTTGCAGGCGCGGAAGCCGGCCTGCTGGCAGGCGGCGGCGCTCGGGTGGAAGACCATGTTCTGCGGCTTGGGCGGCACGACCGGGCAGCTGGGCCGGCAGTAGATGCCGGTGGTCAGGACCGCCGTGAAGAACCAGCCGTCGAACCGCGCGTCCTTCGACTGCACGGCGCGCACACAACGCTCGCGATCGGTGTACATCCCGTTCTGCATACGTCCAGCATCGCCTCGTGGCCGAGGCTTCGCTGGCGAGAATCCGACATCGCCCTCGTGGGCCACGCACCGCTCACCGGCTCGGCCTCAGCGACGCCGGTACCGCCGGGCGGCCCTCCGCGACGCCGGGTTCACCCTCCTTCCGCCGTCCGGCCCGCCCCCTCCTGCCATGTCACCAGCGACCAGATCACGAACACGTCGATCGCCATGACGACGATCGACCAGAGCGGCTCGTAGGGCAGGAAGAGGAACTGGGTGACCAGGCTCAGCGCGGCGAGGAAGATGCCCGTGAAGCGCGCCCAGGCCAGGCTCTTGAGGAGGGCCGCGCCGGTCGCGGCCGCGAGGATGCCGAGGACGAGATGGATCCAGCCCCAGCCGGTGAGGTCGAGTTCGTAGACGTAACTGCCGACGCGTGCGTAGATGTCGTCTCCGGCGAGGGCCGCGATGCCCTGGAGGACGGCGAGCACCCCGCTGCACAGCATCAGGACGCCGGCGAAGGCGACGCCGTCGGTCCTGCTGTCGTACGCGGTGGGCCGGGGCGGACCGCCGCGCGGAGTGGACCAGGCGGTGCCGATCTCGCCGTGCGGCTCTCCGGTCGGGGAGTGCGAGGTCATGCGGGGCTGTCCTTTCGGCGGGGCCGGGTCGCGAGGAAGTCGACGACGCCGAGCGCGAAGAGCAGGGCGAGGGCGAGGCCGACCACGACCCAGCCGGTCGGGTACGGCCACAGGAGAAAGGCCAGGACGGCTCCCGCGGCCAGGATCCAGGTGATCCAGCGGCGGTAGCGGTCGACGAACGGGCCGACGGGGCCGGTGCGCAGTCCGGCGTGATCGGCGGTCGCGCGCACGGCGCCGATGCCCGAGTGCCACAGCCGCCGCACCAGGGCGGCATGGCGGCCGGGGCCGGTCAGCCAGGCGGCGAGGGCGATCACCACGCCTAGGGCGACCACCGACCGCACGGAGGTGCGCAGGAAGCGGATGAGCGTGTCGTACAGGGAACCGGCGGCGGGCTGGGAGACGCCGGCCGGGAGAGCGTCCAGGTAGACGACCCGGAAGACGGTCAGCGCCACGCCCAGGAGAAGGGTGGCGAAGGCGAAGCAGAGCGCGGCGACGATCAGGACGCGGCGGCGGTGGGCCGAGATCAGGACGCCGGCCGCCACCAGCAGGACCGCGACGACGGGCAGCCAGAAGCCGACCAGTTCGAGCACCCGGAAGTAGGTCTTGACCTTGCCGATGTCCTTGGACTCGACGATCGTGAAGTCGGTGTGGATCTCGGGGATCTTCCCCGCGACCGTCATTCCGGAGTCGACGAGGCGTTGCTTGACCTGGTCGACGACCGGGGCGAGGTCGAGTGTCACCGTGTCGTTCTTGATCTTCACCGCGCCGCCGCCGCTGCCGGTCAGGGCCTTGTCGACAGCACTGTGGATTCTGCGGTTGGCGTCGGTCCAGATCGTCTGGAAGGCGTCGGAGGCCATGACCGCCTGCGCCTTGTCGTGCACGAAGCTGCGGACGGCGCCTTCGAGCGAGGGGCCGAGCTTGCCCAGGGCCTTCTCCAGCAGAGGGCGCTGGGCCGGGGCGGCGTCCTGGAGGAGTGCGGTGAGGTCGAGCCGCTCCATCAGCGCGTTCGTGACGCGGTTGGCGGCAGCGTTCTGGATGTCCTTGTCCGAGGCCAGCGGGCTGACGGTGTCGACGTAGCGGTCGGTGTCGCCCACGATGCTGGAGGTCCAGGCCGCGACCAGGCCCAGCGGGGCGAGGACGCAGCCGAGGACGATGAGGACGACCGCGACGATCGAGCGGACCCGGTGGTGCGTCGGGCGACGGGCTCGCTCGGCCTCCAGGGCCGCGATGCGGCCCCTGAGTGCCTCCAGCTCCGCGTCGTCGGGTACACCGCTTTCCGGCATGGCGGACTCCCTCGCCGTCGGTCCGGTTCCGGCCAGGGGCCGGTCCGGTGGGGTACCAGCTCATCCCGGACACGTGGCGGCGGCGAGCGAGGCGGGTCCGTCCGGGTGAACGAACCCGCCCCGTGCGGGGAACTACATGTTGATCATGTGACCGGCCAGTCCGTGGACGGCCTCCTTGACGGCCTCGCCCAGCGTCGGGTGGGCGTGGACGTTGCGGGCGACCTCGTGGACGGTGAGGTCCCACTGCTGGGCGAGGGTCAGTTCGGGGAGGAGTTCGGTCACGTCGGGACCGATCAGATGGCCGCCGATGAGCTCGCCGTACCTGGCGTCGCTGATCAGCTTCACGAAGCCGGTGGTGTCGCCGAGGCCGTGCGACTTGCCGTTCGCGGTGAACGGGAACTTCGCCACCTTGACGTCGTACCCCTTCTCCCGCGCCTGGGCCTCGGTGTAGCCGAAGCTGGCGATCTGGGGCTGGCAGTAGGTGGCGCGCGGGATCATGGCGTAGTCCAGCTCCATGGTCTCCGCGTCGGCGAGGGTCTCGGCGGCGATGACGCCCATGGCCTCGGCGGCGTGCGCGAGCATGAGCTTCGCGGTGACGTCGCCGATGGCGTAGATGTGCGGGACGGAGGTCCGGCAGCGGCCGTCGACGTCGATCGCGCCGCGCTCGGTGACCTTGACGCCCGTGTTCTCCAGGCCGTAGCCGGTCACGTTCGGGGCGAAGCCGATCGCCTGGAGCACCTTGTCGGACTCCAGGACCCGCTGGGCGCCGTCCTTGCCGGTGACCGTGACGCGGACCTGCGGGCCGGACTCGTCGATGGATTCCACCCGGGTGGAGGTGAGCACGTCGATGCCCAGCTTGCGGTACTGCTTGGCCAGTTCGGCGGAGACCTCGGCGTCTTCCAGGGGCGCGACCCGGTCCAGGAACTCGACGATCGTGACCTTCACGCCGTAGTTGTGCAGGACGTACGCGAACTCGATACCGATGGCGCCGGCGCCCGCGATGACGATCGAGCGGGGAAGGTCGTCGGCGAGGATCTGCTCCTCGTACGTCACCACACGGGCGCTGCGCTTGGTGCCGGGGAGCAGCTTGGGGGTGGCGCCGGTGGCGATGATGCACTGGTCGAAGCCGATGGTGCGGGTGTCCCCTTCGTAACCGGCGACCTGGAGGGTGTGGTCGTCGACGAAGGTGCCTCGGCCGTCGATCTCGGTGATCTTGTTCTTCTTCATCAGGTAGTGGACGCCCTTGACCCGGCCGTCGGCGACCTTGCGGCTGCGGCTGTACGCCGCTCCGTAGTCGAAGGAGACCTGTCCGTCGACCTTGATGCCGAAGGTCTTCGCCTCGTGGGTGAAGATGTGGGCGAGTTCGGCGTTGCGCAGCAGGGCCTTGGTGGGGATGCAGCCCACGTTGAGACAGACGCCGCCCCAGTACTTCTCCTCGACGACGGCTACGCGCTTGCCCAACTGGGCGGCCCGGACCGCGGCGACGTAGCCGCCCGGACCGGCGCCGAGGACCACGACGTCGAAGCGTTCGTCCTGCTCGGTCATGGGTTCGTTTCCTTTTCCGTCGAGTGCGTTACGGGTGATGCGTGCTGGCGTTGTCGATTCTCGCGCGCCGACGGGGAGAATGCGTGAGTGATCGAACACTGCTGTGCGGAGATGACCCTCCAGGCGGACCGGAGGTGCGGGGCGCACCCCGACGTCTTCGCCTGCCCGGACGCGCTGGTGCGGTTCGAACCGAAGTTCCTGGAGTACGGACTGATCGTCCACGACGGAGGGTCCGCCTGCCGCGAGATCGCCTTCTGCCCGTGGTGCGGCGCACGTCTGCCGGAGTCGCGGCGGGACCGGTGGTTCGACACTCTCGAGGCGCGCGGTATCGACCCCTGGGAGGACGATGTGCCACCGGAGTTCGAGGACGGCCGGTGGCTGCGGGAGGACCCGACCGGCCTGGCGTCAACCGGGGAGGACGCCCCGCGCGCCCGCTGAGGCCGCGCCCCCGGCGGTACGGGTACGGTCCGGCCGCCAAGGCCGTGCCCGTACCCGTGTCGCCGGCGGCGGTGGGAGCGGTTATCCGGAGGTCGACGTCGGACGGCGTGACGCGGCTGTCGCCCTGTCGATGCCGGTCAGCGGCCGGAGCCGGTAGGTGTACGCGTAGTCGCGGTCGGCGAAGAGCTTGTACTCGTCGTGTGTGTGCGCGCCCCAGCTGTTGTCACCGCCGACGCCCATCTGCCGGTGGTTCAGGCGCAGTACGACCTCCTTGCGGGGCGTGAGCTGGTAGTCGTGGCGGGCGCCGACGGACAGGTCCTCGGGCGTGAAGTGCGAGGCGTTGAACTCCAGCAGCGGCTCGCCGGAGACCAGCAGACCGGTGCCGTCGCGGTCGGTGAGGGCGACCCAGCGGACGTCGGTCCTGTTGCCGTTCTCCTGGGGTCGCAGATAGGAGGTCCCCTGCCCGGTGACGGTGCCGGAGTAGCGGCCCACGTCGGTGGCGTCGTTGCGGTCCCAGTGGTTCTCCTCGGGGCCGCGGCCGTAGTAGTGCAGCTGCTCCAGGCGGGCGGGCAGGAGCAGCAGCGTGCCGACCTCCGGGATGTACGGCAGCGAGGCGGCGCCCGGGTGCAGGGTGTTGTCGACCTTGATCTCGCCGTTCCCGAACACGGTGTAGGTGGTGGTGTACGTCGACTCCGTCGAGGTGGGCAGGGTGCCGGCGACCTCGATCTCGACGGCCCGGTCGCGCAGCGCCCGCACGCCGACGCCGGTCACCGTGCGGCGCGGGCCGGCGTCCCGCCAGGTCTGGTTGCGGGTGTGCTGGCCGTTCCCCCGGTCGTTGTCGGTGGGGGCACGCCAGAAGTTGGGGGCCGGGCCCGAGGAGATCAGCCGGGCGCCGTCGGCCTCGTAGGAGGTGATGACGCCGGTCTTCTTGTCGACGGTGACCGAGAAGTCCTTCCCCGTGACGGTGACCGAGCCGGCGCCGTCCTGGTACCCGAGCGCCGGGACGCGGTCCAGCGGCTCGGGGGTGACGGCGGGGCTCCCGGCGTCCACGGCGAGTTGCTGCCTCGCCACCTCGAAGCCGGCCTTCGCCCACTTCGTCTTCTCCCGGGTGGTGAACGACAGTTGGAGGAAGTACTCCGCGCCCGGCGCCGGCCGGCCCGGGAGCTCGAACGGCACGGTGATGTCCTTGCTCGACAGCGCGGGCACGTCCAGCTGGGCACGGCTCAGCTTTCCGCGCCGGACCACTTCTCCGTCGAGAACGAGTTCCCAACGCCCCTCGAAATCACGGAGGTTGGTGAAGAGGTATTCGTTGGTCAGGGTGAGGGCGGCGCCCGGGGCGAGCAATCCGCCCTTGGCGGGCGCGGCGTGGACGGCCTGGTAGATCCGCTTGACCTCGGCGGACTTGCCGGTGAGTCCGCGGTCGGCGGTGACGATGCCGTCGCCGGAGAAGGCGCCGTCGTTGGGGTTGTCGCCCCAGTCGCCGCCGTAGGCACGGAACGACTTCTCGCGGGGCCGTTTCCGGGTGTGGCCGACGGTGGCGGCGTCGAACCAGAACCGTACGCCGTCGTCGCCGGGGCCGCGGCCCGGCAGGGCCAGTTCGGCGGCGCTCAGTGCCCGGGCGTACACGCGGGCCCGCCGGACGGTGCCGCTGAACTCCCGGGTCGGGTTGTCGACGTCGGTTGCCAGGGACAGCGGCGCGGTGTTGTTCGCGGGACGCGATGTGGTGGTCCGGGTGGCCCGGACCGCGCCGTCGGCATGGAGGGTCAGCGTTCCGGTCGTCGCGTCGAAGACGCCCGCGACATGGTGCTCGGTGCCGGCCCAGTCGTCCGGCAGCGCCCAGCTCGCGGTGATCCACTGGCCGCTGCCGTGGATGAAGAACTCGAGGGTCCGGCCGGTCTGCTTCAGGGCGTACTGGGTGTCGCCCTTGGCGAGGATCGGCTGGTGGTAGCCGGTCACGTGCGGGGTGATCCAGGCTTCCAGCGTGAGGGAGCCGGTGAGGTCCAGCGCTGTGTCCCGGGCGAACACGGTTCCGCCCGAGACGCCCTTGTCACGGGTGAAGGTGCCGCTGGAGGCGATGAGTTCGCCCTTGAGCGCGGCGGGTCCGGCCTCGGTGAACAGCTCGCGGACAGGGGTGGGCCAGTCGAGGGCCTGGTCGACGAAGTCCCAGATCCAGCCGCCCTGGAGCACGTCGTGACGGCGGACCAGGTCCCAGTACTTCTTGAAGTTGCCGCTGGAGTTCCCCATCGCGTGGGAGTACTCGATCATCACGTACGGCCGGGTGTCGGCGGCGTCCTTCGCCCGCTGCTCGACGCGCGCGGGGCTGTCGTACATCTCGGAGCGGATGTCGCTGATCCCCGGGCGGTCGTCGCCCTCGTACTGGATGACGCGGGTGGTGTCGTAGGAGCGGATCCAGTCGTGCATGGCGTTGAAGGTGCTGCCGCCGCCGGCCTCGTTGCCGAGGGACCAGATGACGGCCGAGGCGTGGTTCTTGTCGCGGTGGACCATGTTCTGGGCGCGGGCGACGCAAGCCGTCGTCCACTCGGCGTGGTTGCCCGGGTACTCGTTCCGGATGCCGTGGGTCTCTAGGTTGGTCTCGTCCACGAGGTACAGGCCGTACTCGTCGGCGAGTTCCAGCCACAGCGGGTTGTTGGGGTAGTGCGAGGTGCGGACGGAGTTGATGTTCAGCCGCTTGATGATCCCGATGTCCTCGACGAGGTCGGCGCGGGTGAGGGCCGAGCCGCGGGCCGGGTGCATCTCGTGCCGGTTGGTGCCCCGCAAGGAGACGGGCTTGCCGTTGATGCGCATCAGCCCGTCCTTGAGGGCGAACTCGCGCAGGCCGACGCGGTGGGAGAGGGTTTCGATCACCTTTCCGGCCGGGTCGCGCAGGCGCAGCACGGCGGTGTAGAGATACGGGTGTTCGGCCGACCACAGGCGTGGCGCGGGCACGGCCTTCGCGGCCTGCACGGCCGTCTCCTCCCCGGAGCCGAGCGTGACGGCCTGTTGCAGCGGCCGGGACCACACCGGGTGCCCGCTCGCGTCGTACAGCTGGGTCTCGACGGAGTACCGGCCGGCGCCCTGTCCGCCGTAGTCCCGCACGTTCGCGGTGACCGACAGCTCGGCCGCGCCGTAGTCGTCGCTCAGCGGGGTGTCCAGCCTGAAGTCACGCAGGTGCACTGCCGGTGTGGAGTACAGGTAGACCGAGCGGAAGATCCCGCTCAGCCGGATCATGTCCTGGTCCTCCAGCCAGTCGCCGTCCGAGTAGCGGTAGACCTCCACCGCGATCTGGTTGGTGCCCGGCCTGAGGTGCGGGGTGATGTCGTACTCGGCGGGGTCGTAGGAACTCTCGTGATAGCCGGCCAACTCGCCGTTGATCCATACGTAGTGCGCGGACTTGACCCCCTCGAAGTGGAGGAACGTCCGCCGTCCCGCCCAGCCGCGCGGGACCGTGAAGGTGCGGCGGTACTGGCCCACGGGGTTGTGGCGGGTGGGGGCGGCCGGCGGCTGCGCCTCCTCGCCCAGTCCGTTGGCGCCCCACCAGGGGTAGGTGATGTTGATGTAGATCGGGCGGTCGTAGCCGTGCAGTTGCCAGGCGGAGGGAACGGGGATGGTGTCCCAGCCGCTGTCGTCGACGTCGGTCCGGTGGAAGTCGGGGTCCCGGTCGTCGGGGCGGTCGGCGTGGGCGAACCTCCAGGTGCCGTCGAGGCTCAGCCGGTAGGGCGAGCGGGTCCGGTCGGCGGCGAGGGCCTGGGCGAGGTCCGCGTACGGCATGAGGGTGGTGTGCGGGGCTTCGGTACCGATCCGGAAGACGTCGATGGAGCCGTTCCACTCCGGGGTGCCGTCCGCCGCGACGGCCCGGTGGACGGTGGACGGCGCGGACAGGGCGAGCGCGCCGAGGACGGCCGCCGACCCTTCGAGCAGACGACGACGGCTGACGGCCGTCCGCAGGGGGTGGTCCGGTTCCACCCGCTGGGGGCGGTCCGGCCGGTCCATGGACGACACGTGCGGGTGCGACATGACCACGACCTTCCTCAGGACGAACCGTGCGGCTTCGCACGGACGGAGGGTGCGTCAGATCTTGTCCACTCCTGTTGGGAAAACGAACATAGACGCGCCGCGATGTCCGAATATCAACTCTCTTCGGCGCAACGCCACTTGGCACCCATGGCCCCCGCGGGCATTTTTGGTGACTCCCGTCAGTAGACGTCCCGCACGTACCGCTTGTCGGAGGCGAGCTGCTTCAGGTGGGCCGCCGCCTCCGCCTCGCTCAGGCCGCCGTGCTGAACGGCGACATCGCGCAGGGCCAGGTCGACGTCCTTGGCCATCCGGGAGGCGTCACCGCAGACGTAGAAGTGGGCGCCGTCCTGGAGCCAGGACCACAGCTGGGAACCGTGCTCGCGGATCCGGTCCTGGACGTAGACCTTGGCTCGCTGGTCGCGGGAGAAGGCGGTGTCCAGACGGGCGAGGGTGCCGTCCTCGCGCAGGGCGGCCAGCTCCTGTTCGTAGTAGTGGTCCGTCGCCCGGTGCTGCTCGCCGAAGAACAGCCAGTTGGGGGCCCGGTGCCCGCGGGCCCGGCGCTCCTCGAGGAACCCGACGAACGGGGCCACTCCCGTGCCGGGGCCGACCATGACCATGGGGGTCGCCGGGTCGGCCGGCGGGCGGAAGTGCGGGGAACGCTGCACATGGACCGCGACCTCGGTGCCCGGCTCGGCGTCGGCGAGGAAGGGCGAGCAGACGCCCTGCCGGGGGCGGCCGGCGAGGTTCTCGTACCGCACCACGGAGACGGTGAGCGAGACGAGGTGGGGGTCGGTAAGCGGGCTGGACGAGATGGAGTACAGGCGCGGTTGCAGCCTTCCCAGCAGCTCGGCCCACTCCTGCGCGTCGGCGCGAACCCCGAACTCGGCGGCCACGTCGACGGCCTGGCGGCCCCAGGACCACTTCGCCAGCTCGTCCTTGTTGTCGGGGCGCAGCAGTTTGCGCAGTTCACGCGGGTCGCGGGTGCGGTCGGCGGTGAAGCGCAGCAGGGCCGGGGTGATCCGGGTGATGTCGAGGTGGCGCAGGAAGGCCTCACCGAGAGCGACCTCACCGACGGCGTTCACCTGCACGCGCGCGTGCGCGTCGAGGCCGGTGACGCTCAGCCACTCCGCGACCAGGTGCGGCGAGTTGACCGGCCGCACGGCCAGGGCGTCGCCCGCCTCGTGGACGAGCGGGGTCTCGCTGTCGCGGGTGTCGAAGGTGAAGCGGCGGACCTCCTTGCCGGAACCCGGCAGGCTCAGCAGCCGGTTGCCGGTCAGGCGGGCGGTGACGGGGGCGGGGCGCCTGGTGCGGGGAGGCGCCGGGGCCCTGGTGACGGGGGCCGTCGCGGCGGGAGTCTGCCTGGCGGGGGTCTGCGTGGCGGGGGCAGGGGCGGGTTCCATGACCGTCAGCCGTGCCTGAGCGGGCGAAGGGGCGCCGGCGGGGGCCGAGGACACCGGTCCCGTGGCCTCCGTGGCCTGCTTCAGGGCGGTGGCCACCAGGTCCAGCCAGGCCTCCGCCTCCGTCCCGTAGTCCGGCTCGCAGTCGGTGCGCGGGGCCAGCCGGACCGCGCCGAGCTCGTCCATCCGGCGGTCCAGACGCCGGCCGTGCCCGCAGAAGTCGTCGTACGAGGAGTCACCGAAGGCGAGGACGGCGTAGCGGTGGCCTTCGAGGCGGCCGGTGTCCAGCGCGTCGAGGCCGTCCCAGAACCCGGCGCCGTTGTCGGGGGCGTCGCCGTCGCCGAAGGTGCTGGTGATCAGCAGCAGATCGGCGTCGGAGGGCAGGGAGGCGGGGTCGGCCTCGTCCATGGCGACGAGGGAGGCCGTGTGACCGCCCTCGGTGAGCCGCTCGGCGGTGGTGACGGCGAAGTCCTCGGCGGTGCCGGTCTGGGAGGCCCACAGGATCACCACCCGGCGCGCCGGGGTCCGCGGGGGCTCGGCGGCGGTGCGGGAGTACAGGCCGGCGAGGGTGCCGTTGACCCACAGCGCGTGTTCGGGGCTGAAGGGCGCGTCCGCCGGCAGCACCGGCACGCCGGGGGCGCCGGCCGGGATACCGGCGAGGAACCCGACCAGGTACTGCCGCTCGCGCTCGGTCAGGACCGGCGGCGGGGCCGGCCGCAGACCGAAGACCGCGGCCGCGGAGGGCAGCACGGCGCTCGGGACGAGGACCGCCCCGGACGCCTCCGGCACCGGCGCTCGCATGGACGGCGCGTTCCCGAGCGGGTCCTCGGGCGCCGGGGTCCGCGCCGTCGGCGGCTGCACGGTGACCGGTGTCGACACCTTCGTCAGGGACACCGCGCACACCTTCAGCTCGGGCTGGAAGGACAGCGGGTCGACGGCGTCGCTGGTGACCGCGTTGACGCTGAGGTACTCGCCGAACAGGTCGTTCCAGTGGAACGGCGCGAAGCAGGAGCCCTGCAGCACACGGTCGGTGACGACGGCCGGCAGCACGGCCCGTCCGCGCCGCGAGGCGACCTCGACGGAGTCGCCGTCGCCGAGGCCCAGCGCGGCCGCGTCCTCGGGGTGCACCTCGACGAACGGGCCGGGGTCGAGCTTGTTGAGCTTGGCCACCTTCGCGGTCTTGGTCAGGGTGTGCCACTGGTGCTGGAGGCGGCCGGTGTTCAGGAAGAACGGGTAGTCGTCGTCCGGCATCTCGGCGGGCGGGACGTGCGGACGCGGGTGGAAGACCGCACGGCCGGAAGCCGTGGGAAAGGTGAGCGAGCCGTCGTCGTTCACGTACCGGATCGGGTTGCGGTCGGGGCCGTCGGCGGTGCCGGCCGGCCACTGCACGGGGGTGGCGCGCAGCCGGTCGTATGTCACTCCGCGCAGGTCGTAGCCGGTCTGCGGGTTGTGGGCGCGCTTGATCTCCTCGAAGATCTGCTCGGCGCTGTCGTACGTGAACCCGCTCTCGTACCCCATCGCGCGGGCGACGGCCGCGATGAGCCGCCAGTCGGCCATGGCCTCGCCCGGCGGGTCCGCGGCCGGCCGGGCGAGGGTGAGGTTGCGCTCGCTGTTGATGAGGACGCCCTCGGTCTCGGTCCACAGCGCGCCGGGCAGGACGATGTCGGCGTAGGCGTTCGTCTCGGTGTCGGCGAAGACGTCCTGTGCGACGACGAACTCGGCGGCCTCCAGCCCCTCGATGACCGTCCTGCGGTTGGCGACGGAGGCGACCGGGTTGGTGCAGATGATCCAGCAGGCCCTGATGTCGCCGTCGGCCATCTTCCGGAACATCTCGACGGTGCCCTTGCCGACGCCGTCGGCCCTGATCGTGCCGGGCGCGAGCCCCCACAGCTCCTCGACGAAGGCGCGGTCGCCGTCGACCAGGACGGAACGCTGGCCGGGCAGCCCCGGGCCCATGTAGCCCATCTCCCGGCCGCCCATGGCGTTGGGCTGGCCGGTGAGGGAGAAGGGACCGCTGCCCGGGCGGCAGATCGCACCGGTCGCCAGGTGGAGGTTGATGAGCGCGTTGGTGTTCCAGGTGCCGTGGGTGGACTGGTTGAGGCCCATGGTCCAGCAGCTGGTCCACTCCCCCGCCTCGCCGATCAGCCGGGCGGCCTCGCGCAGGTCGTCCTCCGGTATGCCGGTGATCTCCGCGACGGTCGCGGGCGGGTAGTCGGCGAGGAACTCCGGCATTGCCTCCCAGCCCTCGGTGTACGCGGCGACGAAGTCGGGGTCGGTGTGGCCGCCGTCGTGCAGGAGGCGGAGCAGGCCGTTCAGGAGGGCGAGGTCGGTACCCGGCCTGACCTGGAGGAACAGATCGGCCTTCGCGGCGGTGGCGGTGCGGCGCGGGTCGACCACGATCAGCTTGGCGCCCGCCTTCACCCGCTCCATCATCCGCAGGAACAGGATCGGGTGACAGTCGGCCATGTTGGAGCCGATGACGAGGAAGACGTCCGCCTTGTCGAGGTCGTCGTACGAGCCGGGCGGGCCGTCGGCGCCGAGGGAGAGCTTGTAACCGGTTCCGGCGCTCGCCATGCACAGCCGGGAGTTCGACTCGATCTGGTTGGTGCGCAGATAGCCCTTGGCCAGCTTGTTGGCCAGGTACTGCGCTTCGAGGCTCATCTGACCGGACACATAGAGGGCGACCGCGTCGGGGCCGTGTTCGTCGACGATCGCGCGCAGCCGCCGTGCCGTCTCGGCGATCGCCGCGTCCACGGGGGCGGGCTCCGGTTCCTCGCCGCGGTCCGGGCGGACGAGGGCACCGGTCAGCCGGCCGGGCGCGGCGAGCATGTCGGCGGTGGTCGCGCCCTTGGTGCAGAGCCGGCCGGAGTTCGCCGGGTGCTGCTTGTCACCGGACGCCTTCAGGACCGTACGGCGGCCGTCCGGTCCGCTGCCGATGTCGAGGACCATGCCGCAGCCCACACCGCAGTACGAGCAGACCGTGCGCACCTTGGTCGTGGTCGCGCTGTCGGTCCGCGGGTCCAACGCGGCCACGGGCGCCCCTTTCCTTCTGACGATCGGCCTGGTGAGAGCCTCTTCTGCAAGCCTTAGCGACGGTACGAACCGTGCATTACACAGGTGTCTCCCGGACCGGCCGCCAGGAGTTAAGCCCGGCGCACAGCGGGGGGCGGGCGGGTGTGAGCGGGCGGCCGCCGCCCTGCGTGAGGGCAGGCTGCGCGGGGCCGCGAACGGGCACTTTCGTGTCCACGCGGGGCATGTTCCGTCTCCGCACAGGGGCACACCGGGTCCGCACGAGGCGGGTGCCGGGGCTGTGAGCGGGGGCGTTGCGTCCGGTTCCGGGGCGGACCCTTTGCCAATCACTGATGGCATGGCCGCGTCAAATCTGTCAGGCTTCCGGCAGCCGTCGCGCACCGCCCTCCGGCACACCCACGCCGTCAGGGACAGCCACCGAGCAGGCCGGAAACCCGGCCGCCGCAAAGGAGCCACGCGTGAGACCCACCCCCCGCAAGGCCCTCGCCACGAGCGCACTCGCCCTCGCCGCGCTGGCCGCCGTCTCGCTCCCCGCCACGCCCGCGACAGCCGCGCCGGCGAAGACCGCCCCGGCGCAGGCCTCGACCGCGAAGGCAGCCGCCGCGGCCGACGCCTGCACCCCCGCCCAGGTGGTCACCAACGGTGGCTTCGAGAACGGCACCTCGCCGTGGACCCAGTCCTCGACGAGCGTGATCACCAGCCGCACCGGACAGAGCGCCCACGGCGGCACCGCCTTCGCCTGGCTGGACGGCGTGGGCGGCACCCACACCGACACGCTCTCCCAGAGCGTCACGATCCCCTCCGGGTGCGCCGCCGCCACCCTCACGTTCTGGCTGCACATCGACACCGCCGAGACGACCTCGTCCACCGCGTACGACAAGCTGACGGCCAAGATCGGCACGACGACCCTGGCCACGTACTCGAACCTCGACAAGAACACCGGCTACGTCCAGAAGTCGTTCGACGTGTCGGCGTTCGCGGGCCAGACCGTGAGCCTCGCCTTCACCGGAACCGAGGACTCCAGCCTCCAGTCGAGCTTCGTCCTCGACGACGTCGCGCTCAACACCTCCGGCGACACCGCACCGCCCGCCGACTCCACCCGCACCCCGGCGGCACCGTCGTACACCGTCAGCCTGACCGGCAACACGGCAGGCACGGTCTGGACCGGTCACGAGAGCGCGACCTTCACCAACGCCTCGGCGACCGCGCTCACCGAGGTGTATCTGCGGCTGTGGGACAACTACCACGGCACCTGCACCTCGATGCCGATCGCGGTCAGCAACGTGACCGGCGGCACCGCGGGCGCCCTCTCGGTGGGCTGCACGGCCCTGCAGGTCACCCTCGCCACGCCCCTCACCCAGGGGCAGAGCGCCACGATCGGCTTCGACCTGGGCATCACCGTGCCCAGCGGCGCCGACCGGTTCGGCTACGACGGGTCGTTCAGCTTCATCGGCAACGCGCTGCCCGTGCTGGCGGTGAAGGACGGAGCGGGCTGGCACCTGGACCCGTACACCAACAACGGCGAGTCGTTCTACTCCCTGGCCGCCGACTTCAAGGTGACGCTCGACCACCCGACCACACTGCTGGTGCCGGCCACCGGCACCTCGGTCGACGCCGCCGGTTCCAGCGGCCGCACCGTGACCACGGCGACCGCTTCCAAGGTGCGTGACTTCGCCTGGGCGGCCGGCCCGTTCAGCAAGATCTCCGGCACCTCGACCGCCGGAACCCCGATCAACGTCTACTCCGTCTCCGGCATCAGTTCGGCCAACGCCCAGTCGATGCTCACCACCGCCAAGACCGCCGTGGACGCCCACGCCGCCCGCTTCGGCGCCTACCCGTACGGCGAGTTGGACGCGGTCCTCGACAACAACTTCTGGTTCGGCGGCATGGAGTACCCCGGCTTCGTCCTCGACCTGGTCAGCACCACGGCGCTGACCCACGAGATCGGCCACCAGTGGTGGTACGGGATCGTCGGCGACGACGAGTACAACAGCCCCTGGCTGGACGAGTCGTTCACCGACTACGCCACCGACCTGGCACAGGGCAAGACGGGTACCAGCTGCTGGAGCAGTGTCTCGTGGGCCTCGTCGGCGGAGAAGATCACCAACTCGATGGCCTACTGGGACACCCACTCCTCCCGGTACTCCACCGTCGTCTACGGCTACGGCAAGTGCGCCCTGCACGACCTGCGACGGCTCATCGGCGACACCGCGATGGCCACGTTGCTGAAGGACTACGCCACTGCGCACTGGTACGGCGTCTCGACCACGGCCGAGTTCAAGGCGGCCGCCCAGGCCGCCACGACCACGGACCTGACGTCGTTCTGGACCACCCACCGCATCGAGGGCTGATCCGGCCCCGGCCACCGGCCGCGTGGGGGACGCCGTCCGGCGTCACCCGCGCGGCCGACCCGGCCCAACGGGCGGACGGGGGCGGGGCCGTCACCCGGCCTGTCGGGCGAACGCCTCGTAGGCCCGCTCGTCGAAGAGGACGAACCTGACCTCCTGGACGTTCGTCGGCGTGGCCCGGACCGTCTCCACGGCGATCCGGGCCGCGTCGTCCATCGGCCAGCCGTAGATGCCCGCGGAGACCGCGGGGAAGGCGACGGTGAGGGCGCCGTTCTCGTCCGCGACCCGCAGCGATTCGCGGTAACACGAGGCCAGCAGCTCCGACCGGTCCTCGGTGGCGCTGTACACCGGGCCCACGGTGTGGATCACCCAGCGGGCGTCCAGCGCACCCGCGGTCGTGGCGACGGCCCGGCCGGTGGGGAGGCCCTTGCCGTAGTGCGACGCGCGCAGCCTACGGCAGTCCGCGAGGATCTCGGGGCCGCCCCGGCGATGGATCGCGCCGTCGACGCCACCGCCGCCGAGCAGTGAGGAGTTGGCCGCGTTGACGACGGCGTCCACGGACTGCCGGGTGATGTCCCCCTGGACGAGGGTGATCGTGGTCATGACCGTGTGTATACCAACGGGAACCGCCCGTCCGCTCATCTTTGCTGCCGCAGCCTGCGCCATACGGCCTTCGCCGCGTTGTGGCCGGACATGCCGTGCACGCCCGGGCCGGGCGGGGTGGCCGAGGAGCAGAGGAAGACGGCCGGGTGCGGAGTGGCGTACGGGAACGCCGTCAGCTTGGGACGCAACAGGATCTGGAGTCCGGAGACCGCGCCCGTGGCGATGTCTCCGCCGACGTAGTTGGCGTTGCGGGCGGCGAGTTCGGCGGGGCCCGCGCTCGCACGGGCGAGGACCCGGTCGCGGAATCCCGGGGCGAAGCGCTCCAGTTGGCGTTCCATGGCCTCGGTGAGGTCACCGGTCCAGCCGTTGGGCACATGGCCGTACGCCCAGAAGACGTGCTTGCCGGCCGGGGCGCGGGTCGGGTCGACGACACTGGGCTGCACCGTGATCATGAAGGGCCTGTCGGGCGCCCGGCCCTCCCGGGAGACCGCTCGCAGAGCTGCGCCGATCTCCGCGCTGTCCGCGCCGATCTGCACGGTGCCGGCGGCGCGGGCCTCTTTCGCGGTCCACGGCACCGGACCGTCGAGCGCGTAGTCGATCTTGAAGACGCCGGGTCCGTACCGGTACCCCTCGTAGTAGTTGCCGAAGCCGGCGATGCGGCCGAGCGCGGTGGGCGAGGTGTCGAAGACGTAGGCGCGGGCCGGGGGCAGGTCGTCGAGGCGCTTGACCTCGTAGTCGGTGTGGACGGCGCCGCCGAGGTCCTCGAGGTACGCGGCGAGGGCGTTCGAGAGGGACTGGGAGCCGCCGCGGGCCACCGGCCAGCCGCGGGCGTGCGCGGCGAGGGCGAAGACCAGTCCGATGGCGCCGGTGGCAAAGCCGCTCAGCGGGGCCATGACATGCCCGACGAGACCGGCGAAGAGGGTCTTCGCCCGCTCGTCGCGGAAGCGGCGGGTGAGCCACGTGGACGGGGGCAGACCGGCCAGGCCGAAGCGGGCCAGCGTGACCGGGTCGCGCGGGAGCGCGGTCAGCGGCAGGGACATGAAGTCGCGAACCAGCGCGTCCCACTTGGGCAGGAAGGGCTCGACCAGGCGGCGGTACGCGCCCGCGTCGCGCGGCCCGAAGGAGGCGGCCGTCCCGGCGACCGACCTCGACAGCACGGCGGCACTGCCGTCGAGGAAGGGGTGGGCCATGGGCAGCTCGGCGTGCAGCCACTCCAGGCCGTAGCGCTCCAGGGGGAGCGCACGGAACGCGGGTGAGTTGATCCCGAGGGGGTGCGCGGCCGAGCAGGGGTCGTGACGGAAGCCCGGCAGGGTCAGTTCCTCGGTGCGGGCTCCCCCGCCCACGGTGTCCCGCGCCTCGAAGAGCGCCACGGAGAAGCCGCGCCTGGCCAGCTCCACCGCCGCGGTCAGCCCGTTGGGCCCCGCTCCCACCACGACCGCATCGAGCATCGACGGCACTTCGACCCCTTCGTCAGCCGGTGACCTCCGTAGACCGGTGGCCCCCGCAAGCAGGATATGCCGGGGGTACGACAACATCGGCGGCGCGCCCCCGAAACGTCTCCGAATGCCTCGGGCGGACCGTGCCAGGGGGTGTCCGCGGGGGTGCCTGCGAGGAGGTCCACGGTGATGTCCGCGGTCGTGTCCGCGCCTGATCCGGAGCCTCCGCGGGCCGGATCACCGCGTCAGGGAGCCGGTGCCCGAGAGCAGTTCCACGACCTGCCGGGCCGTCGCCGCGTCCCGGGCCGCCGTGAACGGCAGGGCGTTGCCGCCCGTGACGCGGAACGGCTCGCCGGTGAGGGTGAGGTGGGCGCCGCCCGCCTCCTCGACCAGCAGCAGTCCGGCCGCGTGGTCCCAGGCCGCCTCCCAGGAGAACGCCGTGGCGTCCAACTCGCCCCGGGCCAACGCGAGATACTCGAGCCCGGCCGATCCGCACGCGCGCGGTGCCACCCCGTCCGTCCACAGCGCCAGCAGGGCACGCTTCTGCTCGTCGGTCGTGTAGTCGGGGTGGGAGGTGGCCACCCTCAGGTCCCGGCCCGGCTCGGGCGGGCCGGCGAACAGCCGCTCGCCGTCCAGGAAGGCGCCGCCGCCGCGGACGGCCGTGGCCAGCTGGTCGCGGGCCGGAGCGTAGGTCCAGGAGGCGTGCAGGACGCCGCGCCGGACGAGCGCGACCAGGGTGCAGAAGCCGTCGTCGCCGTGCACGAACTGCCGTGTTCCGTCGACGGGGTCGACGATCCAGACGGGCGCGTCGCCCTGTATCGCCTCGTACGTGGCGGGGTTGGCGTGCACCGCCTCCTCGCCGACGACCACCGAGCCGGGCAGGAGGGCGCCGAGGGCCTGGGTGAGATAGAGCTCGGCGTTGCGGTCGGCGTCCGTCACCAGGTCGTGCGGTCCGCTCTTCTGGTCGACCTCGTGCGCGGCGAGCTGCCGGAAGCGGGGCATGATCTCGGCCGCGGCGGCCTTGCGGACCGCCTCCTCCACGTCGGCCGAGTGGCGGGCGAGAAACTCGTCGATGGTTTCCGTGTCTTCGATCATGCCTCCATGAGAGCACGCCCCACTGACAATCCCCACCTGCCCGGTGCATCCCGGGTGGAATCGGGATGAAGAGCGGGAGGGCGCCCGCCTCGCAGGCGCCTCAGCGACCCACCGCGTAGCCCTGCATCCCGCGCGGGTTCGCGGCCGCCAGCAGGATCCCGGTGCCCGGGTCGCGGGCGACCGCACACAACCGGCCCTCGGACCACGGGTCGCCGACGGTGACGTCATGTCCGCGCCGCCTCAGCTCCTCCACCACCTCCGCCGGCATCCGGGACTCCACGGTGACGCTGCCCGGCCGCATGCCGCGCGGATGGAAGGAACCGGGGAAGCCGTCGTTGTGCCAGTTCGGGGCATCGATCGCGCCCTGGAGGTCGAGGCCGCCGCGCACCCGTGCGCGCAGGGCGACGGCCAGCAGGAAGTGCAGCTGCCACTGGTCCTGCTGGTCGCCGCCGGGCGTACCGAACGCCAGCACCGGCACCCCGTCGCGCAGCGCGATCGAGGGGGTCAGGGTGGTGCGTGGGCGGCGGCCGGGCGTCAGCGAGTTCGGCAGGCCGTCCTCCAGCCAGGTCATCTGGAGCCGGGTGCCGAGCGGGAAGCCCAGCTCGGGCACGACCGGGTTGGACTGCAGCCAGCCGCCGCTGGGCGTGGCCGCGACCATGTTGCCCCAGCGGTCGACGACGTCGAGGTGGCAGGTGTCCCCGCGCGTGACTCCCTCCGGCCCGACCTCCGGTTCGCCGGGCACGGGGGACGCCGGGCCCTTGGCGACCGTCGGCTCGCCGGCGCCCATGGGGCTGAAGCCGGGGTCGTCGGTGGCGACCACGTACGCGTGCGTGCTCAGCCGCGGGGTACGCCCGCCGGGGCCGCCGGGCCGCAGCTCGTAGGAGGCCTTGTCGCCGATCAGCCGCCGCCGTTCCGCGTTGTAGCCGGCGGCGAGCAGCTCGCCCAGCGGGACGTCGGCCGCGTCGCCGTACCAGGCCTCGCGGTCGGCCATCGCGAGCTTGCAGCCCTCGATCAGGAGATGGACGTAGTCGGCGGAGCCGTACGCGGGCAGCTCGGGTGGCAGCAGGGCGAGCTGCTGGAGGAGGGCCGGACCCTGGCTCCACGGGCCGGCCTTGCACACGGTCCAGCCGTTCCAGTCATAGGTCGCCGGCGCCTCGTAGGACGCGGACCAGGCGGCGAGGTCGGCGGCCGTGAGGGTGCCGGTGTGACGTTCCCCGCTGGTGTCCAGGGTGGGCCGGGCGGCCTGCCGGACGAACGCCTCGGCGACGAACCCGGTCCGCCACACCTCTCGCGCCGCCTCAATCCGCGCCTCCCGGTCGCCCGCCCCGGCGGTCTCGGCGAGCAGCCGCTTCCAGGTGGCGGCCAGGGCGGGGTTGCGCAGCAGCGTGCCGGGGCGCGGCGACTTCCCGCCGGGCAGGTACACCTCCGCCGACGAGGTCCACTCCCGCTCGAACAGCTGCCGTACGGTCTCGACGGTCGCGCCGACGTTCTCCACGGGCGCGTGCCCGTGTTCGGCGTATCCGATCGCGTACTTCAGTACGTCGTCCAAAGACTTGGTGCCGTGGTCGCGCAGGAGGAGCATCCAGGCGTCGAACGCGCCGGGGACGGCCGCGGCCAGCGGTCCGGTGCCGGGGACGAGGTCCAGGCCGAGTGCCCGGTAGTGGGAGACCGTCGCGCCCGCAGGCGCCACTCCCTGTCCGCAGAGCACCCGCACCTCGCCCTCGGCCGGGGCGAGGAGGATGGGCACCTCGCCCGCGGGCCCGTTGAGATGCGGTTCGACGACGTGCAGCACGAACGCGCCCGCCACGGCCGCGTCGTAGGCGTTGCCGCCGCCCTCCAGAACGGCCATCGCCGACTGCGAGGCCAGCCAGTGCGTGGAGGACACCATGCCGAAGGTTCCCTGGAGGGTCGGGCGGGTGGTGAACACGGAAAACGCTCCTCGCTGGGTGGCGACAGCCGGTCCGCCGATCGTACGGCCGGCACCGAAGGCCCCTTTTCTCCGCTTACACACCAATGAGTCGGCAATGCCGCAGAAGTGGCACGGCCCTTCGTCACCAGCCGTGCACACAGCGAGTTTTCGCTTCCGCCCCACAGGGAGTCGTGTGACACTGGCGTCCTTGTCCGCACTGCGGACTCCGTCCGCACCGTCCCCCACGAAAGTGCGCTGTGCGCTCACTCCCACTGCCGCTCGCCCTCACCGCACGCCTGACCCCCGTGGCCGTGCTCGCCTGTGCGGGCTGGGCGATGTCGTCCGGCCCGCTCACCGAAACGCAGGACACCGCGGCCAAGGACACGCAGAAGACCCAGTCCGAGAAGTCGTCCGGCCCCTCCTCCACGGCCGTGTCCAAGACGTACTCCGCGGCGCCCGCCCCCTGCACCGGCGTGACCACGAAGACGGTCACCGCACTCGTGCCGGGCGCGAAGACCGCGGGCAAGGAGATCCCGTCGACGGACACCGCCCTGCGCCGCACCTGTTCCTGGAACGCGCTCAAGGGGTTCGACTACCGGTGGCTCGACGTCTCCTTCGAGATCACGGACTCCGATGAGGCGGCACGGAGTTCGTACAAGGAGCGCATCGGCGAGAAGAGCGGCGGCGGAGCGGTTCCTGGGCTCGGTGACGCGGCCTACTCGGTGGTGAACCTCACCACTCAGGACAAGCAGCAGACCCGTGAGGGCATCGTCATCGCCCAGGTGTCCAACGCCCTGGTGATCGTCAACTACAACGGCAGCGACTTCGAGACGAGGAAGGCGCCGAGCACCGACGAGATCAACAAGGGTGCCATCAAGGCGGCGAAGGAAGTGGTCGCCGCCCTGCAGAACGGCAAGAAGAGCTGAACGCCGTACGGGAACGGCCGGAAGAGCCCAGTCGCTCTTCCGGCCGTTCCCGTTCCTGTTCTGGCACCGCGGGTCAGACGGCGTCCCGCTCCTGTTCTGGCACCGCGGGTCAGACGGCGTCCCGCTCCTGCTCCTGCCGTGCGGGCAGCAGCAGCATCAGGGCGAGGTACAGCACCATCGAGGTGCCGAGCCCGACCGCCCAGCCGTAGTCGGCGAGGGTTTCCAGCGCCGGGACCGGCCGGCCGTCGATCAGCGGCTTGAAGCTGGCGCCGCCGACGGCGAGCACTCCGCCGGTCACGAAGGCCGCCACGGCCCGCCAGTTCCAGCCGCCGTCGTACCAGTAACGGCCTCCCGTGCGGTACAGATCGGTCAGGTCGAGCTTGCCTCGGCGCAGGATCCAGTAGTCGGCGATGAGGATGCCGGCGACCGTGCCCAGCAGACCGCCGACCAGCCCGAGCCAGGTGAAGATGTAGCCCTGCGGGTCGGAGTACAGCTTCCACGGGAAGATCAGCACCCCGAGGACACAGGTGGCGAGGGCGCCGGTGCGGAAACTGATCTTCCGGGGCGCGATGTTGGAGAAGTCGAAGGCCGGCGAGACCAGGTTGGCCGCGACGTTCACGGACAGGGTCGCCACCAGCACGGTCACCAGCGCGAACAGCAGGCCGAAGACGTTGTCCGTCTTGGCGGCGAGCTGTACCGGATCCCAGATCGTCTCGCCGTACACCGCCTGGGAACCGGAGGTGACCATCACCGACAGCAGCGCGAACAGCGTCATGGTCGTGGGAAGGCCGAGAGCCTGCCCCCATGTCTGCGCCTTCTGCGACTTCCCGTACCGCGTGAAGTCGGGGATGTTCAGCGACAGCGTCGACCAGAAACCGATCATGCCCATCAGGGACGGCCAGAAGAGCTTCCAGAAGTCGCCGCCCCAGCCGAGCTTGGACGGCTGGTCGAGCAACGGGCCGAAACCGCCTGCCTTGTTGCTCATCCAGATCAGCATCACCAGCGCGCCGACGAGGACGAAGGGCGCCGCCCAGTTCTCGAAGCGGCGGATCGTCTCCATGCCCCGGTAGATGATCGCGACCTGGAGCGCCCAGAAGATCGCGAAGGACAGCCACATCGTCCAGGCGTAGCCACCGATCTTCCCGGCGTCGCTCCAGCCGTTGCCGATCAGCTTCCCGGCGAGGAAGTAGATCGCCTCACCGCCGATCCAGGTCTGGATGCCGAACCAGCCGCACGCCACCAGCGCCCGTACGACGGCGGGGAGGTTGGCGCCGCGGACGCCGAAGGAGGCGCGGGCGAAGACCGGGAAGGGGATGCCGTACTTCGGTCCCGCGTGCCCGGTGAGCAGCATCGGCACCAGCACGATGAGGTTGGCCAGGGCGATGGTGAACACCGCCTGCTTCCAGTCCATGCCGACGGCGATCAGACCTGAGGCCAGCGTCCACGACGCCGTGTTGTGGGCCATGCCGACCCACAGCGCGGAGAAGTTGTACGTGGTCCAGGTGCGCTTCTCCACCGGGACCGGAAGCAGGTCCTCGTTGGCGTAGGGGCCGCTGGGCTGCGGCGAACCAGGGGCGATCTCCACCCGGCCGTCGGCGAGGGTGACTTGAGAGGTCGGCGGTATGGCCGTGGGAGCGGTGTCGGTCATGGGCAGGCCAATCAAACGAGGGGCGGATCCGGAAAGGCCGTGCGGGTCTCCGGCCCCCTCCTCCCGGATGCCGGAGGAGGGGAGAACTGGAGTGGGGGGATGGGGAGTTCGAGCGGTCGCTGGGTTCTTCGTGCGCCGTACGGCGGTCCGGATGCGCGGGTCAGCCGTTGACGGCCGGGATCACCGTCGTGCCGTACGCGTCGATGGTGGCCTCCTGCGCGTCGTGCATGTCGTAGACGGCGAACTGGTCGACGCCCAGCTCACGCAGCGCGGTCAGCTTCTCGATGTGCTTCTCGGCCGGCCCGATCAGGCAGAACCGGTCCACGATCTCGTCGGGCACGAACGCCGTGTCGGGGTTGTCGGCCCGCCCGTGGTGCGAGTAGTCGTACCCCTCACGGGACTTGATGTAGTCGGTGAGTTCGTCGGGGACGGCGGCGGAGTGCTCGCCGTACTTGGAGACGAGGTCCGCCACGTGGTTGCCGACCATCCCGCCGAACCAGCGGCACTGTTCACGCGCGTGGGCGAGCGCCTCGGGCGAGTCGTCCTCGGTGACGTACGCCGGGGCGGCGACGCAGATCTTCACCTCGTCGGGGTCGCGGCCCACGGCGGCTGCGGCGTCCTTGACGGCCTTCACCATGTACTCGGTGAGGTAGAGATCGGCGAGCTGCAGGATGAAGCCGTCCGCCTCCTCGCCGGTCATCTTCAGCGCCTTGGGGCCGTACGCGGCCATCCAGACGGGGAGTCGCGCGTCCTCCTTGATCCAGGGGAACCTGACGACCGTGCCGCCGAGGTCGGCCTCCTGGCCCGAGCCGAGCGCCCTGATGACCTTCATGGCCTGGCTGATCCGGGCGAGCGTGTTCGGGGCGCGGCCCGCGACACGCATCGCGGAGTCGCCGCGGCCGATGCCGCACACCGTGCGGTTGCCGAACATGTCGTTGAGGGTGGCGAAGGTGGAGGCGGTGACCTCCCAGGTGCGGGTGCCCGGGTTCGTCACCATCGGGCCCACCGTCAGCCTGCTGGTGTTCGCCAGGATCTGGCTGTAGATCACGAACGGTTCCTGCCAGAGCACGGCGGAGTCGAAGGTCCAGCCGTAGGTGAAGCCGTTGTTCTCGGCACGCTTCATCAGCTCGACGACCTTCGAGGCCGGCGGGTCGGTCTGCAGGACGAGTCCGAAGTCCATGTGCGCTGCTCCTAGTTGAGGTACTGACAGGTGGAGCGCGGGGTGTAGACGCCGTGACCGGCGTGTCCGGTGTACTCCCGCTCGGTGATGACGGGTTCGCCCCGCGACAGGACCGTCTCGACGCGGCCGGTGAGCCGCTTGCCCTCGTACGCCGAGTAGTCGACGTTCATGTGGTGGGTGTCGGCGGAGACGATCTGCTCGGCGTGCGGGTCGTAGATGACGACGTCGGCGTCGGCGCCCGGAGCGATGGTGCCCTTCTTCGGGTACATGCCGAACATACGGGCCGGGGTGGCGCAGGCGATCTCGATCCAGCGGCGGCGGCTGATCTGCCCGTCGACGACGGCCTGGTGCAGCAGGTCCATCCGGTTCTCGACGCCCGGCAGACCGTTGGGGATCTTCGAGAAGTCGCCCCGGCCGAGCTCCTTCTGGCCCACGAAGCAGAAGGGGCAGTGGTCGGTGGAGACGACCTGGAGATCGTTCGTCCTGAGGCCCTGCCACAGCTTGGCCTGGTGCTCCCTGGGCCGCAGCGGCGTCGAGCAGACGTACTTCGAGCCCTCGAAGTCGGGCTCCGCGAGGTTGTCCGTCGACAGGAACAGGTACTGCGGGCAGGTCTCGCCGAAGACGTTCAGCCCCTCGTCGCGTGCGCGGGCCAGTTCCGCGACCGCCTCCATCGCCGACACGTGCACCACGTACAGCGGGGCCCCGGCGACCTGGGCGAGCCTGATGGCGCGGTGGGTGGCCTCGGCCTCCAGGAGCGCCTTGCGGACCTCGCCGTGGTACCTCGGATCCGTCTCGCCGCGCGCCAGGGCCTGCTCGACCAGGACGTCGATGGCGATGCCGTTCTCCGCGTGCATCATGATCAGTCCGCCGTTCTCGGCGGAGCGCTGCATGGCGCGCAGGATCTGACCGTCGTCGCTGTAGAAGACGCCGGGATAGGCCATGAACTGCTTGAAGGAGGTGACACCCTCCTCCACCAGGTGGTCCATCTCCTTGAGCGTGTCCTGGTTCACGTCGGAGACGATCATGTGGAAGGCGTAGTCGATCGCGCAGTTGCCCTCGGCCTTGGCGTGCCAGGCGTCGAGGCCCTCGCGCAGGCTGTGCCCGACGCTCTGCACGGCGAAGTCGACGATCGTCGTCGTGCCGCCCCAGGCGGCGGCCCGGGTACCGGTCTCGAAGGTGTCGGAGGCGAAGGTGCCGCCGAACGGCAGCTCCATGTGGGTGTGGGCGTCGACCCCGCCCGGGATCACGTACTTCCCGGTGGCGTCGATGACCCTCTCGGCGGTCCAGGCCCCGGCGGCCGGGGTGCCGGAGGCGGCGAGGGCGGCGATACGGCCGTCCTCGATCAGGACGTCGGCGTGGATCTCGTCGGACGCGGTGATGACAAGACCACCCCGGATGACGGTTCGGCTGCTCATGCTCCCTCTCCTGCCGTGTTCAACACTGGTGTCGTGCCTGGTCGGTGCCGCCGGTCCGGCCCCCGTGCACCGGACCGGCGGCGGCCGCGGCCGACTACGGTGCGGTCAGCGGGGGGTAGGCGTCGGGACGGCGGTCCCGGTAGAACTGCCAGCGGTCGCGTACTTCGCGCAGCTTGGCCATGTCGAGGTCGCGGACGACGAGTTCGGTCTCCTTGTCGCTCGCCACCTCCCCGACGAACTGGGCCTCCGGGTCCACGAAGTACGAGGTCCCGTAGAAGTCGTTGTCGCCGAGTTCCTCGACGCCGACCCGGTTGATCGCGCCGACGAAGTACTCGTTGGCGACGGCCGCCGCCGGCTGCTCCAGCTGCCACAGGTACGCGGACAGACCGCGCGAGGTCGCCGACGGGTTGAAGACGATCTCGGCGCCCTCCAGTCCCAGCGCGCGCCAGCCCTCCGGGAAGTGGCGGTCGTAGCAGATGTAGACGCCGACCTTGCCGACGGCCGTCTCGAAGACCGGCCAGCCCACGTTCCCGGGCCGGAAGTAGAACTTCTCCCAGAAGCCCTTCACCTGCGGGATGTGGTGCTTGCGGTACTTGCCGAGGTACGAGCCGTCCGCGTCGATCACGGCGGCGGTGTTGTAGAGGACGCCCGGCTGCTCCTCCTCGTACATCGGCAGCACCAGGACGATGCCGTGCTCCTCGGCGAGGGCCTGGAAGCGCCTGACTACGGGGCCGTCCGGGATCTGCTCGGCGTACTCGTAGAACTGCGGGTCCTGGACCTGGCAGAAGTACGGTCCGTAGAACAGCTCCTGGAAACACAGGACCTGAGCACCCTGCGCGGCCGCGTCGCGGACCGCCTGCTCGTGTACCTGGATCATCGATTCCTTGTCGCCGGTCCAGGCCGTCTGGAAGACGGCGGCACGGATCACTCTGCTCATCGGGACCTCCGGTCGCTCGGTGTACGAGGAGCCTAGGAACCCGGCGAGCCCGCTTTGAGTTGCACGGTGTCACGCCTACGGGCGTCCGGCGTGCCACCGTGTCACGTCTTCCCGGGCCCATGTTTCACCACCGTTTTCCCTGGTCGTTCAGTGTTTCGAGGGTGTTGCCCGGCGCGCGGTCAGCTCTGCTGCGCGTCGTGCGCGAGCAGCGCGATGTGCACCGAGGCGGCCTGTTCGAAGTCGTCGAGGTCCACGCCGAGCCGTCCCTCTATCGCCTCCAGCCGGCGGTACAGCGCGGGCCGGGAGACATGGTGGAGCTGGGCGGTGCGGGACTTGTTGCGGCCGGTCGCCAGATAGGTCCGCAGCACGGCGAGCAGGTCCTCCCCGGCCGCGCAGAGCAGCCCGTCCAGCTCCCGCTCGGCGAAGGACTGCACATGCGGGTCGTCCCGCAGCAGCCGGACCAGCCCGCGCAGATGTACGTCCTTCAGTCGGACCACGGCCGGGAGGTCCAGGGCTGCCGAGGAGTCGGCCACGGCGTCCGCGACATGCTGGGCCTCGCGCAGCCCGGCGGACACGTCGTCCCAGACGATGCGCGGGTCGGCCGCCGCGACGACCGTACGGCTCTCCCCGGACTCGGTCCGCAGCCGGGCGGCGAAGTGCGCGGCGAGGGCCCCGGCGTCCTGGTCGCGGGCGAGGCTGAGCAGTACGGCGGTGGCCCCGTCGGCGAGCTCGGCGACCAGCCCGGGAAGGCCCAGCAGGCGCAGCATCCGCTCGAGTTGGACGGGATCGCCGTCACGGACGACCAGCGGGACGAAGGTGCGCCGGTTGACGGGGAGTCCGGCCGCCCGGGCCCGGGGCAGCAGTTGCCGCGCCGGTACGACGCCGGAGACCAGGTCGGTGAGCAGGCTCTGCGCGGACTGCTCCTCCCAGGTGTGGGCGGACGTGCCGCCGAGCATGCGGTGCAGGACGAGGGCCTCGGCCGCCCGGTCGGCGAGCAGCCGTCCGCCGGCGGTGTCGCCGCGGTGGCCGCAGAGCATGATCTGTCCCCACCGTTCGCCGCGTCCGCCCAGCTCGGCGCGGATCCAGCCGTCGCCCTCGCTGCCGCCGGCCTGGCGGGCGATGCGCTCCCAGTCCCGCAGCACGTCGTCGACCGCCGACCGCTCCCCCGCCGTGGCGAGCACCCGGTGGGCGAGGTTGGTGACGACGACGGGACAGGCGGCGTGCTGGGCGATCACGTCGAGCAGCAGCTGGAGCGGGGCGCCCGCGGTGATCAGTCCCGTGAGGGCGGTCCGTACGGCCTCCGACAGGCTGACGGCGGCGAACTTCCGCCGGACCAGCCGGGACTGCACCTCCTCCGTCAACTCGGCGAAGGGGAAGGGCCGGTGGAGCACGACCATGGGCAGCCCGCACCGCTCGGCGGCGCGCCGCATCACGTCCGGCGGGGCGGGGAACGCCCGTCCCAGGCCCAGCACCACGGCCGCGGCCTCCGCGCGGTGCAGGGACTGGATGTACTCGGTCTGCGCGTTCTCGTCACCGGCGAGCAGCACTCCGGTGGTGAGGACCATCTCGCCGCCGCTGAGCATCACGCCGACGTCCGCGGCCTCGGCGACGTGCACCCAGCGCACCGGCCGGTCGAGCTGCCCCGCGCCGGCCACCACCTCGGGCTCCCCGGCCAGCACCCTTTCCAGGGCCAGGACCTGACGGACCGACAGGGCGGGTTCCAGGGGCTCTACGGGCCCCCAGGACTCCAGGGTGAGGGTCATGGTGTCGTGTTCCCTTGCTCAGACCTGCGCTACTGCGTGCTCCTCAGCGCGCCTTCGAGGATCGTGGCGCCTTCCTCGGCCTCCGCCACGGTCAGGGACAGCGGCGGGGCGAGGCGCAGGGCGCTGGTGTCGTGGCCGCCGCCCTTGCCGATCAGCAGCCCTCCCGCGCGAGCCGCCTCCAGCACCGCGGCCGCCCGGTCGGGGTCCGCCCGGTCGGTGCCGGGCCTGGTCAGCTCGACGCCGATCATCAGCCCGCGCCCGCGCACCTCCCGTACCCCCGGGTCCTGCGCGGCAACGGCCCGCAGCCGCTCGATGAGCAGGCCGCCGACCCGCCGGGCGTTGCCCTGGAGGTCGTGTTCCAGCAGGTAGGAGAGGTTGGCGAGGCCCGCCGCCATGGTGACCTGGGTGCCGCCGAACGTGGAGATGCTGTTGGCGTCCAGACAGTTCATGATCTCGGCACGGGCGATGACACCGCCGATGGACATGCCGTTGCCGATGCCCTTGGCGAAGGTGACGATGTCCGGCGGGCCGCTGCGGCCGTGTGCCTGCCAGCCCCAGAAGTGCTCGCCGGTGCGGCCCCAGCCCGTCTGCACCTCGTCGGCGATCCACAGGATGCCGTGGGCGTCCAGCACCTCACGGAAGGCCGCGTACAGCCCGTCCGGCGGTGAGGTGAACCCGCCGACGCCCTGGATGGGCTCGGCGATCAGGGCCGCGGGCGCGCGGGTGTGCCCGAGCAGGTCCTTCAGGTCCGCGACGCAGGCGTCGATGAACTCCGCGTCGCTGAGCCCGGCGAAGGGACCCCGGCCACGCACGCCGCCGTGCACGTACAGCGTCTGCAGGGGGGACAGCGAGGTCGGCGACCAGCCGCGGTTGCCGGTGATGCCGACCGCGCTGAAGGAACGGCCGTGGTAGCTGTTGCGCATCGCGAGGACGGTGTTGCTGCGCCGGAGGGTGGTGGCGAGCAGCAGTGCCGTGTCGTTGGCCTCGGTGCCCGAGGTGGTGAAGAAGACCCGGGCGTCGGGGATGCCGCTGACGTGGGCGATGCGCTCGGCGAGTTCGACCATGGGCCGGCTGAGGTAGAGCGTCGACGAGTGGATGATCCGCCCGGCCTGCTCGCTCACCGCCTTGGTGACCTCGGGCAGCGCGTGCGCGGTCATGGTGGTGAGGATGCCGCCGAAGAAGTCGAGGTACTTGTTGCCCTCCGCGTCCCAGACGTGCCGGCCCTCGCCGTGGGTGATCTCCAGCGGGTCCTCGTAGTAGAGGGCGAGCCAGTCGGGCAGGACGCGCCGGTGACGGGCGTGGAGTTCGCTCATGGCCGTACCAGCCCGTCGTAGGCGTCGGGACGGCGGTCGCGGTAGAAGGCCCACTGCTGCCGGACCTCCTCGACCAGGTCGAAGTCGAGGTCGCGGACCACGAGTTCCTCGTCCTTGTCGCTCGCGACCTCGCCGACGAACTTCCCTCGCGGGTCGACGAAGTACGACGTCCCGTAGAAGTCGTTGTCCCCGTACTCCTCGACGCCGACCCGGTTGATCGCGGCGACGAAGTACTCGTTGGCGACCGCGGCCGCGGGCTGCTCCAGCTGCCAGAGGTGGGAGGAGAGGCCGCGGTGGGTGGCGGACGGGTTGTAGACCAGTTGGGCGCCGTTGAGACCGAGCTGCCGCCAGCCCTCCGGGAAGTGCCGGTCGTAGCAGATGTAGACGCCGACCTTGCCGACGGCCGTGTCGAAGACGGGCCAGCCGATGTTGCCGGGCTTGAAGTAGTACTTCTCCCAGAAGCCCTTCACCTGCGGGATGTGGTGCTTGCGGTATTTGCCGAGGTAGGAGCCGTCGGCGTCGATCACGGCAGCGGTGTTGTAGTAGAAACCGGACTGCTCGATCTCGAAGACCGGCACGACGACGACCATGCCCGTCTCGCGCGCGAGCTCCTGCATACGACGCACGGTCGGCCCGTCGGGCACCGGCTCGGCCCAGCGGTAGTGCTCCGGCTCCTGGACCTGACAGAAGTAGGGAGCGTTGAAGACCTCCTGGAACCCGATGATCTTCGCGCCCAGGCGGGCCGCCTCGCGGGCGTGCTCCTCGTGTTTCGCCACCATGGACTCGGTGTCGCCGGTCCAGGTGGCCTGGACGAGTGCGGCACGTACGACGTTGGCCATGAGCTGCTCCTTCGACGGGACGTCAGAGCCTCTACGCCCGTAGACGAAGGTCGTAGAGGGACGAACGTAAGCCTCCGGGACGGGCTTGCCAAGACCATCGTCGTTAACCCGCCGAGTCGATCGCGTTTCACACTCCGGTGGGGCAGTCGCGGGGCGTACGGCGTAAGGGGCGGCCCGGGTCAGGCGGTGAAGCCTGCCACCCGCAGGGCGTGCACCAGGTCCCAGTGGCGTTCTTCCGAGACGCTCCGGGCGGCCTCCAGCAGGAGCGGGACGAGGGTCTGCGGGGCCGGGGCGACGCTGCGGGCGGCCTCCTCGGGGGTGCGGACCCGTACGTAGGCGTCGAGGAGTGCGCGGACCTCGCGCCGCCGGCCGTCCTCGGCCAGGCCGAGGACGGCCTGGCCGATCTCGGTGGCCGGCCGGGCGACGCCCTGGCGCAGGATCTGTTCGCCGTCGGCCGTACGCCCCACCGCGACCAGCGCGTCGGCCGCGGCGACGAGCCGGTCGGCGGGGAGGGAGGCGGCCTCCCAGAGCAGGGTGGTCCAGTCGGCGCTGAGCCCGGCGCGCTGGAGTTCGGCCGCGAGCAGCGGGATGCGGGCGGCCGGCCAGTACGCGAGCTCGACGAGCAGGGCGTGTGCCTCGCCGCTGCGGCCTTCGCCGCGCAGCCGCACCAGCCGCTCCACCGTCTCGACGGTCTCCCGCCGGGCCGCCGCGTCCAGCGGCTCGCGCTGCGGATCGGGCTGCCGCTCGGGCTTCTCCACGGCGGCTCCGGCGAAGCGGGCGCCGCGCGGGGTGCGGCGCCCGGCCGGGGCGGGCGCGGGTGCCGCGGGCCGGTCGTCGGACGGTACGGCGACGGAGGCGACGTCCTCGTCCTCGGCCAGGCCGGCGAAGCGGGCGCTGCCCCGGCGGCGCTTGCGCTGCTTGGGGACGGCGGCCGGGGCGGGGGTGTCCTCGGCGGGCACCGGCCGGGACGCGGAGCCTCGAGCCGCCGATGCCTCGGCACCGCCGTACGCACCGCCCGTGGGACCGGCCGCAGGCCCGGCACCGCCGTACGCACCGCCCGTAGGACCGGCCGCAGGCTCGGCACCGCCGTACGCACCGACCGTGGGCTCGGGGTTGCCGTAGCCGGACGGGGGGCCGTATGCGCCGGCCGTGGGGCCTTCCGTGGACTCGGCGGCGTCGTGACCGGCCGGGGCGTCGTATGCGCCGGCCGTGGGGCCTTCCGTGGAGTCGGCGGCGCTGTAACCCGCGGCGGCGTCGTACGCACCGACCGTAGGACCGGCCGAGGCCTCGGCAGCGCCGTGACCGGCGGGGGCGTCGTATGCGGGGTCGGCGGTGGGATGCCGGGCGGGGCCCGGGTTGGTGCGCGGGGCGTGTGCCCGGTTCGTGCCGGGTGCCGGGAGCCGGTCCGACTCGGCCATCCGGTGCCGGAGTTCGGCGCACCGGGCGGTGGCCCGCTCGTGGTCGTCCTGAGCCCAGGCCAGGTCCAGACGGATGGCGTCAGCCTCTTCCCGCGTGGCCGCGGACGAGAGCCGGCAGCCCAGTTCGGCCAGCCGTTCGACGGCGTAGCGCTGTTCGCGGAGCATCACGTCGAGGCGGTCCCCGAGGGCGTCGCGGCCGCCGGGCCGGGCGTCGTGGGCGACGAGTGCGGCGGCGTGCAAGGGCCTTACGTGTTCCGCCTGTTGTGCGGCGACCGCGCTTCCGTACTCGGCTGCGAGGTCCTGGAGCACCGCCTCCACCACGTCCCAGGGCGGCACCTCGCGTCCTTCCAGGCAGGCCCGCATGCCGTCGGGATCGCGTTGCCAGAACACCGCGCACCAGCCGGCGCCCTGGTCGAGGCGCGACAGCAGTCCGCTCAGGTGGTTCGTGAACTCCCGTACGCTGCGCGGGAGTTGATCCACTGCCATCGCTCGACTCCCGCCCAGACCGGAACGCTCCAGTTCGTAGAAAACACCAGCTGTGTTACAGCGCGGCTACGGCCAGTTTGCGAAGTCGACGCGACGGCGGGTTTTTGCGCGATCCAGACCATGCGCGGGCAGCGGCCCCAGGGGTGTCACGCGGGGGCGGGCACGCACAGCCCCGCGATCTCGTCCATCGACAGACCGAGCACGCGGGCGATCGCGGCGACGGTGAAGAACGCCGGGGTGGGCGCGCGGCCGGTCTCGATCTTGCGAAGGGTCTCGGCGGAGATGCCGGCGCTCGCCGCGATCGCGGTCATGCTGTGGCCGCCGCGGGCCTCACGCAGCAGCCGCCCGAGCCGCTCGCCGCGTTCACGCTCTTCAGGAGTCAGTGGGGTGCGCACCATGCACCCATTCTAATACCGGTATAGTAATTGGCATGGTGGAGCTGAAGACAGACACGTCGATCGAGGCCATGTACGAGGCGGGACAGGTCGTCGCCCGGGCCCTCACAGCCGTGCGCGAGGCCGCGGACGTGGGCGTCTCCCTGCTGGAACTGGACGAGCTGGCACATGGGGTGCTGCGGGAGGCCGGGGCCACGTCCCCCTTCCTCGGCTACCGCCCGTCCTTCGCCGCGACACCCTTCCCGGCGGTGCTCTGCGCGTCCGTGAACGACGCGATCGTGCACGGCATCCCCACCGGCTACCGGCTGCGCGACGGCGACCTCCTCTCGGCGGACTTCGGCGCCGCGCTGAACGGCTGGGTCGGCGACTCCGCGGTCAGCTTCACCGTGGGCACGGCGCGCCCCGCGGACGTCCGGCTGATCGAGACCGCCGAACGCGCCCTGGCGGCCGGCATCGAGGCGGCGGTCGTCGGCAACCGCATCGGCGACATCGCGCACGCCATCGGCACGGTGTGCCGGGCCGCGGGCTACGGCATCCCGGACGGCTTCGGAGGCCACGGAATCGGCCGCCACATGCACGAGGACCCCGGGGTCCCCAACGAGGGCCGCCCGGGGCGCGGCTACCCGCTGCGCCACGGCATGGCCATCGCGATCGAACCGATGCTGATCGCCGGCGGCACGGACGGCTACCACGAGGCGCCGGACGGCTGGACCCTGCGGACGAACGACGGCTCGAGGGCGGCCCACGCGGAACACACGGTGGCGATCACCGACGCGGGCCCCAGGATCCTCACCGAGCGACGGTAGGACCGTTCCGCCGAGGGCGCGGGGCCGGCGTCGACCGGCGGCTGCGCCGCGCGGGCGCGAGCCCCCCGCACGACCCGCGGCCGCCGGACGGCAGCTGCGCGGGAAGGCCCACCGACCTGGGCGCCGGACAGCGCGCCCGACCCCCGACCGGTGGGCCTTGCTGCGCATGCCCACGGTGAACGATCGTGCGAAAGTGGGTGTAATCGCCCCCAGCCGAGGGCACCCGGCACCGGCATCGCACGTCGATCGAACGGAACGCCATGACCAGCGGCTTCACCGGCCCGGAGGGCTACGGCGACCCCTTCGGCGAGTTCCTGGCCCGCTTCTTCGGCGGACCCCGCCCCGGCCCCCGTCAGATCAACATCGGCCAGCTACTCAGCCGGCCCGCGAGGGATCTCGTCCGCGGCGCGGCCCAGTACGCCGCCGAGCACGGCAGCCGCGACCTGGACACCGAGCACCTGCTGCGCGCGGCCCTCACCGCGGAGCCGACCCGCACTCTGCTCAGCCGGGCCGGCGCCGACCCCGACGTCCTCGCGACGGAGATCGACGAGCGGTCGGGCCCCGTCCAGCACCCGCCGGGCGAGGCACCACCGCCCACGTCGCTGTCGCTGACCCCGGCCGCCAAACGCGCCCTGCTCGACGCGCACGACCTGGCCCGCTCCCGCGGCGCGGGCTACATCGGCCCGGAGCACGTGCTCGGCGCCCTCGCCGCGAACCCGGACTCGGCGGCCGGGCACATCCTCAACGCGGCCCGCTTCGCCGCCACGGGTCTGCCGCCCGACTCCCCGGACACCGCGCAGACGGCCCGCACCGGTGAGCGGCAGCGGCCCACCGGCACACCCACCCTGGACAAGTACGGCAGCGACCTCACCGAGCTGGCCCGCGAGGGCCGGATCGACCCGGTGATCGGCCGGGACGACGAGATCGAGCAGACCATCGAGGTGCTCTCCCGGCGCGGCAAGAACAACCCGGTGCTGATCGGAGACGCCGGCGTCGGCAAGACCGCCATCGTGGAGGGGCTGGCCCAGCGGATCGCGGACGGAGACGTGCCGGATGTCCTCGTCGCGCGACGCGTGGTCGCGCTGGACCTGACGGGAGTGGTCGCGGGCACCCGCTACCGCGGCGACTTCGAGGAACGGCTGACCGGCATCGTCGACGAGATCCGGGCGCACTCCGACCAGCTGATCGTCTTCATCGACGAGCTGCACACCGTCGTCGGCGCGGGCGGTGGCGGCGAGGGCGGGTCGATGGACGCCGGCAACATCCTCAAGCCGGCCCTGGCCCGCGGCGAGCTGCACATCGTGGGCGCGACGACGCTGGAGGAGTACCGGCGGATCGAGAAGGACGCGGCGCTGGCCCGGCGTTTCCAGCCGATCCTCGTCCCGGAGCCGTCCGTCGCGGACGCGCTGGAGATCCTGCGCGGGCTGCGCGACCGCTACGAGGCCCACCACCAGGTCCGTTACACCGACGAGGCGCTCGTCGCGGCCGTGGAGCTGTCCGACCGCTATCTCACCGACCGCCGGCTGCCCGACAAGGCGATCGACCTGATCGACCAGGCCGGCGCCCGGGTGCGGCTCGGCGCCCGCACGAAGGGCACGGACGTACGGGCCATGGAGCGCGAGGCCGAGGAGCTGGCCCGCGACAAGGACCAGGCGGTGTCGGACGAACAGTACGAGCAGGCCACCCGGCTGCGGGACCGCATCGCCGAGTTGCGGCAGCGCATCGCGGACGCGAGCGGGGAGAACACCTCCGACGAGGGCCGGCATCTGGAGGTCACCGCGGAGGCGATCGCCGAGGTGGTGTCCCGGCAGACCGGCATCCCCGTCGCCAGCCTCACCCAGGAGGAGAAGGACCGTCTGCTCGCCCTGGAGGAGCACCTGCACGAGCGGGTGGTCGGCCAGGAGGAGGCCGTACGGGTCGTCGCGGACGCGGTGCTGCGCTCACGGGCGGGGCTCGCCAGCCCGGACCGGCCGATCGGCAGCTTCCTGTTCCTCGGCCCGACCGGGGTCGGCAAGACCGAACTGGCCCGCGCGCTCGCCGAGTCGCTGTTCGGCAGCGAGGAGCGCATGGTCCGGCTCGACATGAGCGAGTACCAGGAGCGGCACACCGTCAGCCGTCTGATCGGCGCCCCGCCCGGCTACGTCGGCCACGAGGAGGCCGGACAGCTGACGGAGGTCGTCCGGCGGCACCCGTACTCCCTGCTCCTGCTCGACGAGGTGGAGAAGGCGCACCCGGATGTCTTCAACATCCTGCTCCAGGTTCTCGACGACGGCCGGCTCACCGACTCCCAGGGCCGCACGGTCGACTTCACCAACACGGTCATCGTGATGACCAGCAACCTGGGTTCGGAGGCGATCACCCGGCGCGGCGCCGGCATCGGTTTCGGGTCGGGAGGCGCGGACGCCGACGAGGAGGCGCGGCGCGAACAGATCCTGCGGCCGCTGCGCGAGCACTTCCGGCCCGAGTTCCTCAACCGGATCGACGAGATCGTCGTGTTCCGGCAGCTCACGGGTGAGCAACTGCGGCAGATCACCGATCTGTTGCTGGACAGGACGCGTCGGCTGGTGCACGCGCAGGGCATCGCGGTCGAGTTCACCGACGCGGCCACGGGCTGGCTCGCCGAGCGCGGCTACCAGCCCGAGTACGGCGCCCGCCCGCTGCGGCGCACCATCCAGCGCGAGGTCGACAACCAGTTGTCGCGGCTGCTCCTCGACGGGCGGGTCAAGGAGGGCGACCGGGTGACGGTGGAGGTCGAGGACGGGCGGCTCGCGTTCCGTACGCGTACCGGCGAACCACCCGCCCCCGTACTCTGACCTGTCCCTGTGCGCTCAGGGCGTCACGGCGCCGGACGGACCACCTGCGCCGAGCCGCCGCCGCGCCGTACGGTCTCGGCGGCGGCCAGCCACTTGCCGTTCGGCAGCCGCTGCACGGCGGTCGCCGCGCCGATCTCGGGGTTGAGTTTGAAGGAGTGCCCGATGGCCTCCAGCCGGGCCCGCAGCCCGTCGGGGCCGGTGTCGTTGTAGAGCGCGGGCTCCAACTCGGTCTGGGCGGCGTTGCGCTGACTGGCGCGCGGGGCGGCGATCGCGTCGACGAGCGGCAGTCCGCGGTCGAGGAACCCGGTCAGGGTCTGCAGCACGGTGGTGATGATGGTCGCGCCGCCGGGCGAACCCAGCGCCACCACCGGCCTGTCGTTCCGGTCGAGCACGATCGTCGGTGAGATCGACGAGCGCGGCCGCTTGCCCGGGCCCGGCAGGTTCGGGTCGTGGACTGCCGGGCTGGCGGGGGCGAAGGAGAAGTCCGTCAGCTCGTTGTTGAGGAGGAAGCCGCGGCCGGGCACCGTGATGCCGCTGCCGCCGGTCTGCTCGATGGTGAGCGTGTAGGAGACGACGTTGCCCCACTTGTCGGCGACGGTCAGGTGCGTGGTGTTCTCACCCTCGTACGTCGTCGGGGCCGCCGTACCGCCCGTGCCGCAGGCGGCCGGGTCGCGGGGGTCACCCGGCGCCACCGGGCTGGTGAGCACCGCGTCGTCCTTGATGAGGCAGGCGCGTGAGTCGGCGTACTTCTGCGACAGCAGCTGCTTGGTGGGTACGTCCTCGAAGGCGGGGTCGCCGACCCAGCGCCCGCGGTCGGCGAACGCGATCCGGCTCGCTTCGAGATAGCGGTGCAGGTACTGGACCTTGCTCGCCTTCGAAAGGTCGGTCTTCTCAAGAATGTTGAGAGCCTCGCCGACCGTCGTGCCGCCCGAGGAGGAGGGCGCGATGGAGTACACGCCCAGGCCGCGGTACGAGGTCTTGGTGGGCGCCTGGAGCTTGGCGCGGTAGGCCGCGAGGTCCTTGGCGGACAGCTCGCCCGGCCGGGCGTTCCAGCCCGAACCCGGGTCCACCGGCGGCTTGTTCACCGTGGCGACGATGTCCTTGCCGAGGTCGCCCCGGTAGATCGCGCCGACGCCCTTGCGGGCCAGCTCCTCGTAGGTGCGGGCGAGGTCGGGGTTCTTGAACGTGGAGCCCACGACCGGGAGTCGGCCGCCCGGCAGGAACAGCTTCGCCGTGTCCGGGAAGAACCGGAAGCGGGTCTCGTTGGTCGCGGTCTGGGTGCGGAAGGTGTCGTCGACCGTGAAGCCGTCGCGCGCGATGCGCTGGGCGGGCTTCAGGACCGTGCCGAGCTTCTCGCTGCCCCACTCGTTCAGCGCGGTCGCCCAGGTGGCGGGTGTCCCGGGCGTGCCGACGGCCAGACCGCTGCTCACGGCGTCGTTGAAGGCGAGCGGCTTGCCGTTCTCCAGGAAGAGCCCGGAGTCCGCCGTCAGCGGGGCGGTCTCGCGGCCGTCGATGGTGTGCACCGTACGGGACTTGGCGTCGTAGTAGACGAAGTAGCCGCCTCCGCCGATGCCGGAGGAGTAGGGCTCGGTGACGCCGAGGGCGGCGGCGGTGGCGACGGCCGCGTCGACGGCGTTGCCCCCCTTGCGCAGCACCTCGATGCCGGCCGCGGAGGCGTCCGCGTCGACGCTGGCGACGGCACCGCCGTAGCCGACGGCGACCGGCACCTTCGCGACAGTGGTTCTCTCAGCGGCGGGTGGCGCCGCGGCCCCCACCGTGACCACGGCGGCCGAGACCGCCAGGACCGACAGTTTCCGCGCGACAGGGCGACGCATCCGTACCTCCAGTCCAGGAACGTCCGCGCAGCGTAACCAGAATCCTGGGGCCCCGACAGCCTCCTTCCGGGCACTGTCATACGAACGCCACACCTCGAACACGGGTACGCCCTCGCCGCGCCCGCCCGCTAGCATGCGCGCCCATGAACGACGACGTGCGCAACATCGTCCTGGGCGTGGTCGCCGCCGGCGTCAGCGCCGCGCTCGGCTGGCTGGCCCGCACCTACCTGTGGAAGCGCAGGCTCCGGCGCAAGCAGGCGTTCTTCGGGCTTCCGGAGAACTCGGAGTCGCTGCTCGTCGTCAACCGCGACGCCGGCAGCCCCGACCTCGCGGTGCACCGCCACGACGTGTTCGCACTGCTGGAACTGGCCGCGCTCATCAAGGACTGCGGTGCGGGCGCCGAGGTGGTCACCCAGGACGCGGCCCGGCAGGGTTTCGGCGAGCGGACGGAGTTCTGCGTCGGCGGCCCGGGGTCGAACCGCCGGATGGCTGCCCACATCCGGGCCATGCTGCCCGGGGTGCGCGTCAACACCGACCGGGAACCGGGTCCGGACCGGCTGGCGTTCCAGATCGGCGCCGAGCACTACCGGATGGACCCGGGCGTCACCGAGTACGTCCTGCTGGCCCGGCTCACCGCCGGTCAACGACGCGGCGGACGGCCGGTGTTCCTGTTCTGCGGCCAGCGCGCGATCAACAACCAGGCCGCCACCCGCTATCTCGTCCGCAACCACGAGCGACTGGCCCGCAAACACGGGTCCGGCTCCTTCGTCCTGCTCCTGAAGGTGATCAACTCCCAGGCGTACGGCCCCGACGTGGTCGAACTGGTCGACGACGTAACCCGGGCGGCGCAGGCTTCCCTGCCGCCCGCGACAATCGTTACTCCCACGTAACTTATTGAAGGTTACCCTCGGTTGGGCGGGGAGGTTACCGTCGGGTCACTTTGCGATGGCGCAGGCAAGAGGAGTCACCCGTGGGACGACCGCACCGCATGACCCTTCGTACGACCGCCATGGGCGCCGTCTCCGCGACCCTGGTCGCGGGCGGAGTGCTGGGCCTCGCCCCGGCCGCACAGGCATCCGCCGGCGGCGTCCGGTACGTCGACATCGCCGGGGACGGCGGTACGGTCCTCAAGGCCAACGTGGTCACCCCCGCCGACGGCACGCGCCGCCACCCGCTGATCGTGCTGCCGACGAGCTGGGGCTTCCCGCAGGTCGAGTACCTCGTCCAGGCCCAGCGGCTCGCCGACTCCGGTTATGTCGTGCTGAGTTACAACGTGCGCGGCTTCTGGCAGTCCGGCGGCGACATCGACGTGGCCGGGCCGCACGATGTCGCCGACGCCGCCAAGGTCGTCGACTGGGCACTCGCCAACACCCCCAGCGACCCGGAGCACATCGGCATGGCGGGCGTCTCCTACGGTGCCGGGATCAGCCTGCTGGCCGCCGCCCACGACCCGCGTGTCAAGGCCGTCGCCTCGCTCAGCGGCTGGGGCGACCTGATCGACTCGATCTACTCCGGCCGCACCCAGCACGTCCAGGCCGCCGCCGTGCTCGACACCGTGGGCACCGTGGCCGGCCACCAGAGCGCCGAGTCCCGGCAGATCTTCTCGGCCTTCTACTCCTCCGACCTGTCGAAGGAGCAGGACGTCGTCGCCTGGGGGAAGAAACGTTCCCCCGCTACCTACCTGGACCAGCTCAACAAGAACGGGGCGGCGATCATGCTCGCCGGCTCCTGGGGCGACACGATCTTCCCGCCCAACCAGTCGGCCGCCTTCTACGAGAAGCTGACCGGCCCCAAGCGGCTGGAGTTCCGCCCCGGCGACCACGCGACCGCCGAGCTCACCGGACTGTTCGGGCTGCCCAACGACGTGTGGACCGACACCGAGCGCTGGTTCGACCACTACCTCAAGGGCGAGGACAACGGCGTCGACCGCGAACAGCCCGTCCGGCTGAAGTCCCGTTCCACCGGCGGTTACGAGGGCTATCCGGACTGGAAGTCGGTGAACGCCGACCGCGAGAAGTTCGCCCTCGCGGGCTCCGCCACGATCCACACCAACGTGGACTCGGGCGCGGACGGCGGGATCGTCTTCCTGTCCAGCATCCTCGACCAGGTGGCGAAACTGCCCCCGGTGGCGGCCGTCCCCCTGCTCCCCCGCCGCTGGGCCGCCGTGTGGCAGTCCGGCAAGTACGCCACCGGCCGTCAGGTGCGCGGGAACGCGAAGCTGCACACCACCGTCACCCCGACCGAGGAGAGCGGCACCCTCGTCGCCTATCTCTACGACGTGGGGCCGCTCGGCCTCGGCAAGCTGGTCGCCAACGCGCCGTACACCTTCCACGGGCGCCCGCCCGGCAAGCCGTTCGGTCTCGACCTGGACCTGTTCTCCACGGCCTACGACGTCCCGGCAGGGCACCGGCTCGCTCTGGTCGTCGACACGGTCGACCCGCTCTACATCGAGCACAACCCGTCCGGCGCGCGGCTGACCTTCTCCTCGCCGGCGAACGACCCGTCGTACGTGTCGGTTCCGCTGCGCGAAAAGTGATCTCCGGCCGCCGCCGGGGCCGGTGGGCTCGGCGGCCGGCGCCGGCGTTCAGTGCTTGAGGATCTTGGAGAGGAAGTCCTTGGCGCGGTCGCTGCGCGGGGCGGTGAAGAATTCCTCGGGAGCACGGTCCTCGACGATGCGACCGTCGTCCATGAAGACCACGCGGTTGGCGGCCGAGCGCGCGAAGCCCATCTCGTGGGTGACCACGACCATGGTCATGCCCTCGCGGGCGAGCTGCTGCATGACCTCGAGGACCTCGTTGATCATCTCGGGGTCGAGGGCGGAGGTGGGCTCGTCGAACAGGAGCGCCTTGGGGTCCATGGCGAGGGCGCGGGCGATGGCCACGCGCTGCTGCTGGCCGCCGGAGAGCTGCGCCGGGAACTTGTCGGCCTGGTCGGCGAGGCCCACGCGGTCGAGCAGCTCGCGGGAGCGCCGGTCGGCCTCGTCCTTCTTGCGTTTGCGTACCTTCACCTGGCCCAGCGAGATGTTCTGCAGGACCGTCTTGTGGGCGAAGAGGTTGAAGGACTGGAAGACCATGCCGACCTCGGAACGCAGGGTCGACAGCGCCTTGCCCTCCGCGGGCAGTGGCTGCCCGTCGAGCGAGATCGAGCCGGACTGGATGGGCTCCAGCCGGTTGATCGCGCGGCACAGCGTCGACTTCCCCGACCCCGAGGGGCCGATGACCACGACCACCTCCCCCCTGCCGACGGTGAGGTTGACGTCCTGAAGGACATGCAGCTCCCCGAAGTACTTGTTGACGTCACGCAGCTCGATCAACGGATCGACGGCCATGCGCAGCCCTACTCACTCTCAGCCGTGTCGTGGTTGCCGCAAACTATCGATATAAGGACGGCGTTAAGGGATGACACGCGCCTTTCCGTCATTAGCCGTATTTACGCTCTCCCTCCGTGCCCGGCCTCAGTTCTCGGCCACCTCGGCGTACAGCTGGGAGAGTTCGGGAGTTCCGTTCGCGGCCCAGTCACGGCCGACGGTGACCACGTCGATCTCCCGTCCTGACGCCAACCGGACGACCGGCTCCCCGTCGGGCCGGATCGCCCACACCGCACCGGGGACCGTGCGCACGACGACCGTCCCCAGGTACAGCCCGGCGTCGTGACCGAACCAGGGCAGGGTCTCCTCGTCCTCGCGCCAGCGCGGCGGGAGCTGGTCCAGCGCCTCCAACGAGACGGCCGTGTCGTCGAGTCCGATCCCCTCCCCGGCCGCGTGGGATCGCAACAGCTCACATTCGGAGAGGATTTCGGCGATCCCCTCGGGGTCATCCTCGGCCGGCACCGCCGCACGGTGCTTCTTGCTCCTGTTGCCCAGGAAAGGGATGTTCATAAGCCCAGCGTGACATTCGCACCGGCGTGCGCACCACAGGCGCGCTGGCACCGGCTCAGGGCCGGACGCCCGACCGGGGCGGGCATGGCGCGCCGGCGGACGGGCCCGGCTGCGTACGGGACCCGGCGACGGGTCACGGTACAGGTCACGCGCTACGGGCTACGGGCTACGGGCTACGGGCTACGGGCTACGGGCTACGGCTACCGGCTACCGGCCACCGGCCACCGGCTACGGCTGTACGTCGAGGTCGACCACGACCGGGGCGTGGTCGGAGGCCCCCTTGCCCTTGCGCTCCTCGCGGTCGACGTAGGAGTCCTTGACCGCCTTGGCGAACGACTCGTTGCCGTACACCAGGTCGATGCGCATGCCCCGGTTCTTGGGGAAGCAGAGCTGGCGGTAGTCCCAGTACGTGAAGGGGTGGTCGTACTTCAGGGGGCGCGGGACGACGTCCGACAGGCCGGCCTCGCGCAGGGACGCCAGGGCGGCGCGCTCGGCTGGGGTGACATGGGTGGAGCCCACGAAGGCGGCCGGGTCGTGCACGTCGTCGTCGGTCGGCGCCACGTTGTAGTCGCCCAGCACCGCGAACGGGCGGCTGCCCGCCGCGTCACCGGCGACGGCCGCCTTGAGGGCCTCGAACCACTGGAGCTTGTACGCGTAGTGCGGGTGGTCGACCTCCCGGCCGTTCGGCACGTACACCGACCAGACGCGGACCGGGCCGCAGGTCGCCGAGACGGCGCGGGGCTCCTGCGCGCCCTCGTAGCCGGGGTCGCCGGGCAGGCCCTTGACGACGTCCTCCAGGCCGACGCGGGAGAGGACCGCCACGCCGTTCCACCGGCCCGTGGCGTGCACCGCAGCCTCGTAACCCAGTTCGCGCAACTGCTCGAGCGGGAACTGCTCCTCGGCGACCTTGGCCTCCTGGAGGCAGAGCACGTCGGTGCCGCTGCTCTCCAGCCAGGCAAGGAGCCTCGGCAGGCGAGCGGTGATCGAGTTCACGTTCCAGGTCGCGATGCGCATGTCCCACAACCTACCCGGCGGGTCCGACAACGCCGATCTCAGAGCTCCGCGGAGGCTCCAGGCGCCAGTCGGCCGTGCTCGGCGCCGCCGAGGTTGCCCAGGTGTGTGTCGTAGATCGGTCGGGCGAGGTCGGTGAGGAGGGCGTCGTGGATGTCGTAGACGCGCTGCGGCCGGACCTCGCGGACGTAGTCGATGACCTCGGAGATCTTGTTCCAGGGGGCCTGGACCGGGGCCAGCAGGGTTTCCACCGGGTGCTCGGGGACGGTCAGCGCGTCGCCGGGATGGAAGACGCGGCCGCCGTCGACGAGGAAGCCGACGTTGGTGACGCGCGGGAGGTCGGGGTGGATGACCGCGTGCAGCTCCCCGTGCACCTGGACGTCGAAGCCCGCGGCGGTGAACGTGTCGCCGTGGCCGACGGTGTGCACGCGGCCCGGGAAGGCGGCGGAGAGCTTCTCCGCGACGGACCTCAGGGTCCAGATCTCCGTGGCCGGGTCGGCCTCCAGGGCCGCCCGCAGCCGGTTCTCGTCGAAGTGGTCGGGGTGCTCGTGGGTGACCAGGATCGCGTCCGCGCCGAGCGCGGCGTCCGCCTCGCTGAACGCGCCGGGGTCGAGGACGAGCGTGCGCCCGCCCTTGTCCAGGCGTACGCACGCGTGCGACTTCTTGGTGAGTGTCAGAGCCGTCATGGAGTCCATCCTGCCTGCGTGTCCGGCGCGGGGCTCAGCCGGCTGGGGCTCAGCCGGCGGGGCTCACTCGGCGGGGCCACTCGGCTGGGGCTCAGCCGGCGGGGCTCACTCGGCGGGGCCACTCGGCTGGGGCTCAGCCGGCGGGGCTCACTCGGCGGGCGCTGGTTCGGCGGGGGCTCACTCGGGCGGAGTGGTCTCCTCACGGATCACCTGCTGGGCCACCTTGAACGCGCTGTTCGCCGCGGGCACACCGCAGTAGACGGCCGCCTGGAGCAGCACTTCCCTGATCTCGTCGGGGGTGAGGCCGTTGCGCAGTGCGGCACGGACGTGGAAGGCGAGCTCCTCGAGGTGGCCGCCGGCGACCAGCGCGGTGAGCGTGACGCAGGAGCGGGAGCGCCGGTCGAGACCGGGCCGGTCCCAGATCTCGCCCCAGGCGTAGCGGGTGACGAACTCCTGGAAGTCGCCGGAGAAGTCGTCGGCCTGTGACAGCTCCCGGTCGACATGGGCGTCCCCGAGGACCTCCCTGCGCACCTTCAGACCGGCGTCGTACGGATCGGGGCGACCCATGGCCTGCACCGGTTCGAGGACGGGGGCAGGCGCGATCTCCGCGATGGCCACGGGCTGCGGAGGCTGCTGGGGCGTGGCCAGGACCGCTCGGACGGGGATGCCCGGGACGGCCGTCTGCCCGGTGCCGGAGTCGTACGCGGGCTGCCAGGCCGTGGAGAAGTGGCGGACCAGCAGGTCGGTGACGGCGGCGGGCTGCTCCACCGGGACCAGGTGCGAGGCGCCCGGTACGACGGCCAGCCGGGCGTCCGGGATGCCGGCCACCAGGGTGCGCGCCTCGGCGGGCCCGGTGACCTGGTCGTCCGAACCGACGAGGACCAGTGTCGGCACGCCGATCAGACCGATCTCGGCCCGCACGTCGAACGCGGCGAGCGCCTCGCAGGCGGCTATGTAGCAGCCGGGGTCGGTGGTGCGCACCATCTGCACGGCCCACTCGGTGATCGCGGGCTGCGCGGCCGCGAAGCCGCTGGTGAACCAACGGTCGGGCGAGCTGCGGGCGATCGGGTCGAGGCCGTTCGTGCGGACTATCACGCCACGCTGCCGGAACTCGTCGGCGGTGCCGAACCTCGGCGAGGCAGCGATCAGCGCGAGCGAGGCGACCCGCTCCGGGTGCCGCAGTGCCAGCTCCACGCCGACCGCGCCGCCGAACGCGCAGCCCGCGTAGCCGAAGCGCTGCACACCGAGCGCGTCGAGGGTGGCGAGCAGCCGCCCGGCGAGGTCCGAAACCGAACCCGCCGGGTAGGCCGGGGCGCCACCGTGGCCGGGCAGGTCGAACCGGAACACCCGCCACTGCTGGGCGAGCTCGGGAACCTGACGGTCCCACATGTGCCATGTGGTACCCAGGGAGGGCCCCAGGATCAGTACGGGAGCCTCTTCTGGCCCGTCGAAGCGGTATTGCAGGGTGTTCGGTGGTGTCTCGCTCACCCGTCCGACCCTCTCATCTGTCACAAGATGTCACATCGCCGGGGTGAATCTAGCGGGCCTCGTCCCACTCTCGCCAAGTCGCCCGGTTACTAGTCCTCATGGGTCACGCCTTCTCCTCCTCCGCAACCCCATGCAGGCCATCCCATGTGGTGGCGGCTCCGCGAAGATCCTCTACGTCCGGCTTGACATACCACCGCTTGGTTGTCTTTACGTTCGTATGCCCAGCACTGAGCCCGTCGGGTCCGCTGTGGTAGCCGGGGGTGATGTGGCTGTACTGCTCCCGCACGTTGCCCTTCTTACAAGGTGGTCGCGACGGCACACCCCATCCTTCCTTCGAAGCCGACAAAAAGGGCAGTAGGCTGCGGACGCGTGATGGTCGACAAGCGACACCGCAGCCCGAGCGGACAGACCGGACCGGCCGCGGTCCCGTTGTACGGGTTCCAGCCCCCGGTCGGCACCCCGTACGGCCTTGAGGTGAGCACCGTCGAGGACTTCTTCGCCCAGCACGACGACTGGCCGTGGAACCCGCCACGTGCGGGCCGCGCCACACGAGTGCCGGCAGAAGCCGTGGTGACACCTACGGACGGTTCACGGACGCCCTGGAGCTGGACTTCCGCGAACCGCACCGGGCGGCGGACTATGCCGAGTTGCTCGGCTGCTCCGTCCGCACCCTCAGCCGCGCCGCCCGGGACGCGCCGGCAAGGGAGTGCGTGAGCTCATCGACGAGCGGCGCCTGCTCGAAGCCCGGCGCCTGCTGGGAAGCGCCCGATGGGACGCCCGGTCCGTGGCCGACCATCTCGGCTTCACCGATCCCGCGAACTTCGGCCGGTTCTTCCGCGACCGCACCGGTCTCACCCCGGCCGCCTTCGCGGCCCGCGACACCACGACCCACCCGTGACGGCGGCCGGGCTCCGGATGTTCATGCGGCGGGACCGGTTGTCGATTCGCAGGTCCGCTCGTGTGGGGGTCAGACCCAGTTGGGGGCGTGCTCTGCGGAGTAGCGGGCGCCGAATCCGCCGGTCGGGAGGATCTCGTGGATCGCGGCGAGATCGGCCTCGGTGAGAGCGACGTCGGCCGCGTGGGCGTTCTCCTCCATGCGGGCCGCGCTCCGGGTGCCCGGGATCGGGACGATGTGCTCGCCCTGGGCGAGCAGCCAGGCCAGGGCCAGCTGGGAGACGGTGATGCCCTTGGCGGTGGCCAGCTTGTCAAGTCGGTCCACGGCTTCGACGTTCTTCTCGAAGTTGCCGGGCTGCCAGCGCGGGTCAGTGTTGCGCATGTCGGTGGCGTCGTACTGGCCCGCGGGCTTCGCGGTACCGGTGATGAAGCCGCGGCCGAGGGGCGAGTAGGGGACGAAGCCGATGCCGAGCTCCTTCAGGAGCGGGAAGAGCTGCTCGACCTCGCGCTCGAACAGCGAGTACTCGGTCTGCAGGACCGAGACCGGCTGGACGGCGTGCGCCTTGCGGATGGTCTCCGGGCCCGCCTCGCTCAGGCCGAAGTACTTCACCTTGCCCGCGTCGATCAGCTCCTTCACCGTCCCCGCGACGTCCTCGATCGGCACGTCCGGGTCGACGCGGTGCTGGTAGAAGACGTCGATCTGGTCGACGCCCAGGTAGCGCAGGCTGTTGTCGGCGACCTTGCGGATGTTGTCGGGGCGGCTGTTGAGGCCGAACCCCTGGGACAGGTCGGACAGGTCGAAGCCGAACTTCGTGGCCAGGACCACCTCGTCGCGGAAGTCCTTGACCGCCTTGCCGACCAGGATCTCGTTGGAGCCGGTGCCCAAGCCGTAGAGCTCGGCGGTGTCGAAGAAGGTGACGCCCAGGTCGTGGGCCCGGCGGATGGCGGCGATACCCGCCTCCTCGTCTCCGGGGCCGTAGGCCATGGTCAGACCCATCGAGCCGTAGCCGATCGCCGAGACGGTCAGGCCCTGTGTGCCGAGTGTCCTGTGCTGCATGAGGATCTCCTGACGTGAAACCAAACAGTTCGGTTTGAAGCCTATGCCGACCACTGCCCGGCGTCAAACCAAACGGTTTGGTCGGGTAGCGTGGAAGCCTGATCGAGCAGATCCGCGACGCCCAGGAAGCCGGCCATCTGGACGCCCACTGGGCCCGAGTCATCCTCGTCCGCATCCACCAGATCGCCACCGCCTGGGCCGCACAGCCTGGGTTGCACAGCCTGACCTGCTGCCCCCGCACGGCGAGGGTCGCGCCACGTACCTGGCGGCGCGCCGAGCTGCGATCGTCGCGGCCGTCGAGCGCCTGTTTCCCGCGACGACGAACTGGCCGCGCCCCGAGCACTCGAAGTGGCGCATCACCCTCATTGACGCCCGGGAGACTCGGGCGAGTGACCGAGCGCTGTCGCATCTCGTCAATATCGAACAGCGGGTGACGGTGGCGCCCTCCAGATGCAGCGCTGATCTGCATTCCCGTCAACGGATGTTCGGGCCCGCCGGGGGTCAGCGCGGCCCCAGCTCGCGTCGGCGCCGCGCGGCGGGGTCCGGACGGGTGCGCCGAGGGCGAGCGGCACGGGGAACTCCACCCGCCAAGGGTGACCCGGCACCGTGAATTGATTGGGGAGGCGCAATGCTCAAGCGCGCACGCTGCGCATCGTCGAGGAGGCACGGAAAGGCCGGGGACGGCACGCTGCCGCTGATCGTCTTCATGGGAGCGGCCACCTGCGCCGCACTCACCCTCGGTGGTGGCGCCTGGCTCGCGGGGCTGCTGTAGTGGTGCTGGGGCACGATCCAGATTTTTCGGAGTTCGGCGGTCCGAGGCTCAGCGTGGGCGGGGGAACAGGCGCTCGACGGCGGTGACCAGGGCCGCGCGGCGTGCGCCGACGGAGGTGTCCGCGGCCAGCTTGGCCGCGGCGGCGCCGATCTCCGGCTGACCTGCCCAGGTTGTGGCGATCTGGTTGATCAGGGCGAGCACGTCGACCGGGTCCCAGGCGGGATCGATCAGGCCGGCGCGCTGCGCGTCGCGGAGCTGTTCGACCTTGCCGGTGATGGTGCTCAGCATGGGGTCAACCGTCTCGCTGTCGGCTTCGCCGTCGGCGAGTTCGAGGCGGCCCCAGGTGATGAGCCGATAGTGGTCCGGGTGGGCTGTGAAGTGATCGAAGAGGATGCCGGCGTAGCCGGGCAGGTCCGCCGGGTCCATGCGGGTGGCCTCGATGAGCGCGGCCGTCTCGTTCTCGGCGATGTGGTGGTAGAGGGCCTCTTTGCTGCTGAAATAAGCGTAGACCCGTTCCTTGCTGGTCCGCGCCTGCTTGGCGAGGCGGTCCACTCGGGCGCCGGCGATGCCGTACCGGGCAAACTCATCCTTCGCCGCGGCGAGGATCCGCTGCCGGGTATCGGCGGTAGAGGAGTTCGAGGTCTTACGGGAGACGGCGGAGCGAGGCATAGGGACACGATAGGCGACCAAACAGTTCGGTTTGTCAGCCATGCAGTCAGATCTTCTCTCCGGGGGTCGGGCGATCCGGAACGCAGAACGGCCACGAACCCGGCGCCGACGGCCTGTTCGGACCGGTTCTGCGGCGGGTTCGTGGCGATGGGCGGCGGCCCGGGTATCAGCGGCTGACACTGCGGAAGGGCTTGAAGTCGGTGCCCTTGACCTGCCCGTATTCGGCGTTGCAGAAGGCGTCGGCTTCCGCACACATGAGCGCGTCGGCGAACGTCTTGACCATCGCGCGCAGCAGATCGGGACTCACCGCGGCGAGGTTCTCCTCCGCGAGGCGTGCAAGGGCAGACTGTCGGATGCGGTCATCGTGCTGACCCCTTCGAGGCTTCGACACTTCGAAGATCAGCCGGTGGCCGTTCATCTATGCGGGCACCATCCCGATGCCGGAGCGAACCCCCGGATCAGGTCGAACCCGTACACCACTTCCCTGGACGTAACCACAGCACAACTCCATATGCCGGGCCCAGGGAATGCCATGGTTCCCCCGGGCCCACGGCGTGACCGAATCAGGTCACGTGCCTCAGGAACAGGAAGACGGACAGCGGTGGCGTAACTCATCAGCCCAGTTCCAGAGTGGGTCTTCGAAATTGAGGTTGTCGCCGCGGGCCATAGTCTGGAGCAGCTCGGCGCACACGGTCGTTTCGGCGGCGAGGCCAGCCGGGCTGCCCAGCACAGGGAACGCGTCATGGACGCGGGCGGAGGCGTCCGGCTGCAGCAGCGAGTGGCGGAGTCGAACCCTCCGGAGCTTGCCCCCGTCCCTCCCAGTCCAGCAGCCTCAGCGCGGTGAGGTTGGCCCAGTGCAGGTCGGCGTGGGCGGTGGTCCAGCAGGTCACGGCGGGTGCCGGGAGGCCCACGAACCCGGGGATGGCCCGGTCCATCTACTGCTGCCATACGGCGACACGGCCGGTGCCCTCATCCGCCATGAACGGCTAACCCCCGACCCGCTGTTGCAGCCGGCCCGGCCTGCTTCACGGAGCGGACGAGCGCGCGTCGCGACCAGTGGTCGGCCCCGACGCGCGCTTCGCCATGCCCCCGCGCGCCTGGCTGTAGGGCTGGGCTGTGCCAGGCAAGCCCGCTGATGCCACTCCTGCGAGCGAGGGTTTTCAGGCGGTGGTGCGATCGCCCTGGCGGGCGGCGAGCGCGGCCTCGCCGCTGGGGTAGGCGGGCAGGAAGGTGTCCATCCCGGTGACGCTGAGCAGCCGGCTCAGCCGGTCGGGGTGTTCCTCACGTCCAGCGCCGTGTTCTTCACCCGGACCATCGGCATCCCCGTCCAGCGCGTGGGCCTCGCCCTGTCGGTCGCCGGGCTCTGCGGTCTGGTCTGCACCGTGCCCATCGGCCGACTCGCGGACCGGCTCGGCGCGGCCCGGGTACTCACCGTCAACTTCCTGCTCGCGGCCGCCGGCTTCACCGCGTACTGCCTGGTGGACGGCTTCGCCGCGTTCCTCGCGGTCGCCTGCGCCGTCGCGGTCCTGGAGACCTCGGCGGGCACGCTCCAGGCGTCGCTCACCGACGCGCTGGTGGGCGAGGCGGAACGGGTCAGGGTGAGCGCGCAGATGCGCAGCCTGTTCAACCTGGGCTTCCTCGGCGGCGCCGCGCTGGCCGGAGCCGCCATCGCGGCCGGCACCTCGACCGCCCGGTACGCCACGGTCCTCGCCAACGCCGCCCTCCAGTTGGTCTCCGTCGCCGTGCTGCTCGGAATGTGGCTGGTGAGGTCGACGACGACAATGCCGTCGGTCCCGCCCGAGTCGGTGATGAACGCCGTGCCCTCGGCCCCTCGCCGCGGGTCGAAGCGCACGTCGTTGGGGTGGCTGTCGGACGTCACCACGTCGGACGGGAACAGGATCTTCCGGACGATCCGGTTGGTGCGCGGGTCGACCGCGACCAATTTCGGACCGCCGTACGAGGATGCGGCGAACAGCGGGCTCCCGGTGTCGGGCATCCACAGGCGGTCGGCGGGGTCGACGACGACGCACCGCACCGCCTGGAAGTGCCCGGCCAGTCCTCGGACCTCGAAGTCCAGCCACCGGACACCCAACATACGGAGCCGTCAGGGATCCTCGGCGGGGCCCACTGGTACGGACTCGTGGTGCGCGGCGTCGGCCTCGTACGCCTTCCGGACGTGGCGGTCGCCGATGCGCAGGGCCAGGAGGGCGGCACACAGGCTCAGCGCGGCCGTGACGAGAAAGCCGACCACCCGCAGTGGTGTCCTCGGGAAATCGGCGTGCCGTTCGTGCGCTGAGCGGCGGGAGATCGCCACGAACCGAAAGGGCTCGTGTCCGACCGGGGTCGGGCACGAGCCCTTTCGGTTTCGCCGAGGGTGCGGTTGCGTTCTTCAGGCTCCTACCGCAGGTAGGCGATGCCGTCGGTGGTGACGGCGGGACGCCCGCTCGTCGCGGAGACAACGATCTTGACGGTGTGCTTGCCGGCGGAGGACCAGCTCTTGGTCCAGAGGGCGTTGCGGTAGGCCGTGGTGCTCGACTTCAGGTCGACGGTCGCGCTCTTGGTTCCGTCGACGTAGATGACGGCCTGTCCCGAGGTGGCGGCGCGCGAGACGATCCAGGCCACCGAGCGGCCGGTGAACGTCCAGCTCAGCGAGGCGTTCTTCGCAGAACTGCTGAGCGAGGCGCCGCCGAGGTAGCTGCTGGAAGCCTTCTTGGTCCAGGTGCCGGTCTTCGTGGCGGCCGTCTCCTGGACGATCACCGCAGTGCCCGATGTCGTAGCAGCGGCGGTGTTGCCCGCCAGGTCCTGGGCGGTGAGGCTGAAGGAGGTGGCCGCACCGGACTTGGCGGTGAGAGGGGCGCTCGCCGTGGTGGGACCGTATGTCTTCGCTGCGGGGGTGGTCAGGCGGACCTCCTTCAGGCCCGCGGCGTCGGTGGCCTTCCAGGCGAGGGTGACCGGGACGGCGGTGGTGTCGACGGTTCCCGTACGAAGGGACAGTGTCGGCTTGGTGCTGAACACCGGCGGGGTGGTCTCCGCCGTCACCGCGATGCCGGAGGTGGTGGTGGTCTTGCCGGACTGGTGGGTCGCGCGGACCTGCACGGTGTGGCTGCCGGCCGCGAGGGTGACGGCTGCGGAGGTCGCGGTCCCGGTCTTGGCGGCGGCACTCTTGCCGTCGACGAGGACCTCGTACTTCGTGATGAGGGAGGTCGGCGTGGTGGCAGCCCAGTTGACGCTGATGGATCCCTTGGTCAGATAGGTGCTCCCCGACAGGGTCGCGCCGGTGACTGACTTGATGGCGAGCCCGGCAACGGGGCCGGCGGCCCAGGCACGCAGGGTCGGCAACTGGTTGTACAGGGCCGTACCCGGGCATTCTGTCGCGTAGGCGTCGCGGTGGCCGGAGATCCGGTTGAAGACCGCGGACTGCCCGAGTGCGAACTTGCCGTTGGCCTTGCCGGCCGTCAGCGTCACCTTCCCCAGGGGATCCACCTTGTACTGGCCGAGCTTCCACGCCGCCAGACGGGCCAAAGAGGCCTTCGCCGCGCCGGGGGCGTCCTCAGCCGTGTAGGTGCCGATGACGGCGATACCCGTGGTGTTGGTGTTGAATCCCTCGGCCTGCGCACCGATCACCGGCCGGTCGATGCCGCCTTTGCGGCCCTCGAAGATCGTGCCGCACTTGTCGACGACGAAGTTGTAGCCGATGTCCTTCCAGCCCTGGTTCAGATGCAGGGCCCGCAGGCCCCGCACGATGGCCGGGGAATCGGCGCAGGAATAGGTGTTGGTCTGGGCGGTGTGGTGAATGAACACGGCGTTGATGGTCGTGCCGTACTCGGGGGCGTCGTCGTTGAGGGACTCGTCCGCTCCCCACTCCGCCCGGTTCACGATGGGGGGCTGCGGCACGGTGGACGTAGGTCCGGCCGTCGTGCTCGGCGACGCTGCGGGCGTCTGCGACGTCGAGGGCGCTGCCGATGTCGGGAGAGACGAACTGGCCTGAGGGGAAGCCTCCGAGGCAGTGGGTGCTGGGGTGGCCGACGTTTCGTCCTCAGGTGTGGACGGTGTCGCTGAGGGCTCGAGCGTCTCCACCGGGGAGGTTGAGGATGCGACAGGGTCGGTGGGCGTGTCATCGGGCTCGGGGCTCTCCCCCGCCATCACGTAGGCCGCTGCCTCCATTCCCGTGTGGGGGGAGGCGCCGGGATCGACCACGTCCAACCGCAGCCCGTCGGGCAACGTGCCGCCGGCGGCGACCTTTATCTCCACTCCGTCCGACGGGCCGAACCAAGCCGGGTCCGTGGCCCCGCGCATCCCCTGGCGCGGAGCGTCCTCCCCGCCTCCGCCGTCCGACTCCAGCGTCACCCAGGAGGACCACTTCTGAGTCTCCACCGTATGGACCCGGGCCTCGACCGGACTTTGAAGACGCGACCGCGGGTCGTCCCACGACAGCCGCAACATGCTGAACGGTTCGACATCATGCCGGCTCAGCGATACCCGGCCGGCGTCATCGGCACCCAGAGCGGTCGACCGCACATGTGTCACGACCGGCTCGCCCAGCCCCTTCGCCTCCGACTGCGAGTCAGGAGCGTCCCTCATCTGGACGACAACCACTCCTGCTGACACCGCGGTCGCCACAGCGACCGCACCCCACACCACACGCCGCTTCACGCAGCCCACCCCATGCACAGTCGGATCAACAGACGGCGGACCCACAGAAGGCAGCGCGTATCTCAGTCGCCTGGGTCCGGGAAGGGAATCTACACGGCCAACTCGCCCCCTTGGGGCAGGGGTTGCTGCCGGCCACTCTGGCAGGCCATCGCGCAAGTCTTGAAGCAATCAGAGTGTCGTGCGAGCGCATCCTGCAGGAGCTCGTCGAGGCCGAGGCCACGGATGTGAGCACCCCGCCACGAGCTACACACGCGGCGTATACACGCGGCGTATACACGGTGTGTATAGTGTGCTCATGTCCATCGGTCACACCCTTTTGGGGCTCCTGGAGTCCGGCCCGCGACACGGTTACGACCTGAAGCGGGCCTTCGACGAGACGTTCGGTCACGACCGGCCGCTGCACTACGGCCAGGTCTACTCGACGATGTCCCGGCTGCTGAAGAACGGCCTCGTCGAGGTCGACGGGATCGAGGCCGGCGGCGGCCCGGAGCGCAAGCGCTACGCGATCACCGACGCCGGCATCACCGACGTAGAGCAGTGGCTCGCGACCCCGCAGAAGCCGGAGGAGTACCTCCAGTCGGCCCTCTACACCAAAGTCGTCCTCGCGCTGCTCACCCACCGGGACGCCGCCGACGTCCTGGACACGCAACGCTCCGAGCACCTGCGCAGCATGCGCATCCTGACCGACCGCAAGCGGGGCGGCGATCTTGCGGACCAGCTGATCTGCGACCACGCCCTCTTCCACCTCGAGGCCGACCTGCGCTGGCTGGAACTGACCGCCGCCCGACTCGACAAACTCCGTGAGGCTGTGACCCGATGACCACTTCTCCCCCTGGTTCCCTGCTCACCGCGCAGGACCTGCGCAAGACCTACGGGCACACCCACGCCCTCGACGGCGCCGGGTTCTCCATCCATCCCGGCGAGGTCGTCGCCGTCATGGGCCCCTCCGGCTCCGGCAAGTCGACGCTGCTGCACTGCCTCGCGGGCATCCTGCCGCCCGACTCCGGGTCGATCACCTACAACGGGCGTGAGGTGACGACGATGAGCGACGCCCAGCGCAGCGCGCTGCGCCGCTCCGAGTTCGGCTTCGTGTTCCAGTTCGGGCAGCTCGTGCCGGAACTGACCTGCGTGGAGAACGTCGCCCTGCCGCTCAGGCTGAACGGCACTTCCCGCAAGCAGGCCGAGCGTGCGGCGCTCGGCTGGATGGAACGCCTGGAGGTCGACGACCTGAAGGCCAAGCGGCCCGGCACGGTCTCCGGCGGCCAGGGCCAGCGCGTCGCCGTGGCACGCGCGCTGGTCACCGGCCCCCGGGTACTGTTCGCCGACGAACCGACCGGCGCGCTCGACTCCAACAACGGCGAGCGCGTGATGGAACTGCTCACCGACGCGGCCCGCTCCACCAACGCCGCCGTCGTCCTCGTCACCCACGAGACACGGGTGGCCGCCTACTCCGACCGCGAGATCGTCGTACGCGACGGCAAGTCCCGGGACATGGAGCGCGCCATATGAGTCCGCGCAGGTTGCACCTCCCGCACATGGGGGTCCCCCCGCTCGAGCGAAGCCGGGAGTGGGGGAGAAACCGAGCGTGGGGGAGGTCCAGAGACCTGGCCATGGGAGCCCGGTTCGCCGTCACCGGCGGCCGCGAGGGCTGGGTCCGAATGACGCTGACAGCGGTCGGCGTCGGCCTCGGCGTGGCCCTGCTCCTGTTGTGCACCGCGATGCCCAACGTGTTCGCCTCCCGCAGCAAGGTGGAGGACGCCCGCTACGCCGACGTGTACTCCCGGACGGTCCCGCCCAAGGCCGACAACACTCTCCTGATCGCCCACGCCGACACCACCTGGCACGACGACGACATCCAGGGCCGGTTCGTCGAACCCGAGGGCAGGCGGGCGCCGCTGCCTCCGGGGGTCGACCGCTTCCCGGGTAAGGGCGAGATGGTGGTCTCCCCCGCGCTCGAGGATTTGCTGGACTCGGACGACGCGAAACTGTTGCGGGAGCGTCTGCCGTACAAGATCACCGGCACGATCGGCGAGAGCGGGCTGATCGGCTCGCACGAACTGGCTTACTACGCGGGCGCCTCGGGGTTGAAGCTCACGGACTCCTCGCTGGTGACGCGGCTGGCCAAGTTCGGCAAACCGGACGCGACGCCCGAGAAGACCGACCCGGTGCTGCTGCTCATGGTCCTGGTCGTGTTCGTGGTGCTGCTGACGCCGGTCGCCGTGTTCATCGCCGCCGCCGTCCGCTTCGGCGGCGAACGCCGCGACCGCCGCCTCGCCGCGCTGCGCCTGGTCGGCTCCGACCGGGGGATGACCCGGCGGATCGCGGCGGGCGAGGCGCTGGCCGGAGCCCTGCTCGGCCTGATCGTGGGCACCGGGTTCTTCCTGCTCGGCCGCCAGAAGCTGGGCACCGGCGAGTTGCTGGGCGTGAGCGTCTGGCCCGGCTACCTCGACCCCACTCCCGCGCTTGCCGCGCTGGTGGCGGTGGCGGTGCCGGTCGCCGCGGTGCTGGTCACGCTGCTCGCGATGCGCGGCGTGGTCGTCGAACCCCTCGGTGTCGTGCGCGCGGCCAAGCAGAGCCGCCGCCGGCTGTGGTGGCGGCTGCTGCCGCCTCTGGCCGGCCTCGCGATGCTCTACCCGATGATCGGCCAAGGCCACAAGAACGGAAACTTCAGCCAGTACCTCGTCATCGGCGGCGTCCTGATGTTGCTGATCGGCATCACCGCCCTGCTGCCCTGGGTCGTGGAGGCGGCCGTCGTCCGGCTCGGCAAGGGCCCGCTGTCCTGGCAACTGGCCGTGCGACGGCTGCAGCTGAGTAGCGGCACTGCCGCCCGGATGGTCAACGGCATCGCCGTGGCGGTGGCCGGGGCCATCGCGCTGCAGATGCTCTTCACGGGAACGCAGAGCCAGTACACCGAGAACACCGGCAAGGACCCGAGCCGGGTCCAGATGCAGGTCGACTTCAGCGGCCCCAAGCCGCTGTCCGGCATCGAGCGCGAGTTCACCGGCACCAAGGGCGTCCGGGCCGCGGTGGCCCTGGCCCGCTCCCAGTACGGGGACGCACGTCGCAACCCGGAGAACAGCGACGGCCTGACCGTGGGTAACTGCGCCGCCCTGCGCGAACTCGCCACATTGCCCTCCTGCAAGGACGGTGACGTGTTCATCACGCGAACGCGGAGCGGCTACTCGGACCCCAGCAACGCATCCGAAATCGCCCTGGTGAAGCCCGGTCGGCAGCTCTACATCGACCCGTCCTACGACGGCCCCGAACGCGGCCTCGAGGTGCCCTGGACCGTTCCGGCGAACGTTCGGGAGGTGAACGCGCGTAAGGACTCACTGCAGGACTACACCAGTCTGCTGGTCACCCCCGCCGCCCTGCCCCACGAGGCCGCGCCCGCGGTGTTCTCGGACGGTGTCTACCTGCGTCTGGACCCCTCGGTGCCGGACTCACGGGAGTACATACGCAACGTCGCCGCCCGCATCGACCCCCTGGCACAAACCTTCGGCTGGTCGGCGGCCCAGGAGGACGCCAAGTACACCTCCATCCGCACCGGCCTGTTCGTCGGCTCCGCCTTCGTGCTGGCACTGATCGGAGCGAGCCTGCTGGTCTCCCAGCTGGAACAGCTGCGCGAACGCAAGAAGCTGCTCTCCGCGCTGGTCGCCCTCGGCACCCGGCGCCACACACTCAGCCTGTCCGTCCTGTGGCAGACAGCCCTCCCGGTCGGACTCGGCCTCGTACTGGCCACGACGGTGGGCGTCACCCTCGGCGCACTACTGCTGAAGATGACCCGTACACCGGTGACCATGGACTGGGCGAGCGTGCTCACCATGACCGGCGTGGGCGCGGCCGTGGTCGGCATGGTCACGCTGCTCAGCCTGCCGCCGCTCCTGCGCATGTTGCGCCCTGCGGGCCTGCGCACGGAATAACCCCTCACACATCCCATGAAGTGGGCTCCTCCTGCCAGGGGGAGCCCACCCCTGCATGCGGGCAAGCCCGGTCGGCGTCGGCACAGTCACCGTCAGGGCGAACAGGGCAGGTGTCGAGCACAGGTCGTTCGCCGCAGTCGCGGCGCTGGTCCGCGGTCCAGGTGTCGGCGCCGGAACGCCAGGCTTCCGCGAGCGGGACGATGTGCCATCCGCACCTTGTTCGCGGTGCCGCTCACGTCCGTGGGTCACTGAACTCGGTACGTTCGCGATCCTCCCAGGCGTGCGGACCACCCTCCTCGGCCAGCAGGACGACGAGAGGTCCATGCCGCTGGACGACTACCTCACCGAGACCGTGGACCTGCTGCGAGAAGGTCCCGACGCCAGGGAGATCGTGGGCGAGCGCGCCAGGTTCCTTCGCGGGCACCCGGTGCTTGCCGGACGGACTGACGAAGTCGACAGGTCTCCAACGGACGTTGAGGCAGAACCAAGGCTCGATGTGAACGAGTGCAGAGTTCATGAGGCCGGCCTACCGGTGGCTCGTCAGCCTCGGGGGCCGGTGGATCGGGCCGGTGACCTGGGTCAGGGGCCGGCCCGTGCCCTGGTTGGCCTGGGCGATGATCTCCGCGGTGATGGACACGGCCGTCTCCTCGGGCGTGCGGGCTCCGAGGTCGAGGCCGATCGGGGAACGCAGCCGGGCCAACCCGTCTTCCGCGACGCCCTCCTCGCGCAGGAGCCGCAGGCGCTCCTCGTGGGTGCGCCTGGAGCCCATGGCCCCCACGTAGGCGACGGGCAGGTCGAGTGCCAGGCGCAGCAGAGGGATGTCGAACTTGGCGTCGTGCGTGAGGACGCATACGGCGGTGCGCTCGTCCACGGTCGTGCGCTCCAGGTAGCGGTGGGGCCAGTCGACCACCACCTCGTCCGCGTGCGGGAAGCGCGCGGGGGTGGCGAAGACGGGGCGGGCGTCGCAGACGGTGACGTGGTAGCCGAGGAGGCGGCCGGCCTGGCTGAGGGCGGCGGCGAAGTCGACGGCGCCGAAGACCAGCAGGCGCGGCCGGGACGCATGGACGTGGACGAGGACGGACAGGTGCTCCGGGCACCCGTCCCCTGCCCCGCCGATGTCGGCGCGGGCGGTGCGGCCGGCCCGCAGCAGGGCCCTGGCCTGGTCGGCCACCGCCCGGTCCGTCGGCCCGCCGTCCACGCGCCCGTGGGCGGCATGGTCACCGCCGAGCACGCTCAGCGTGGAGCCGAGGAGTCGCTCCGGGCCGTCCACGACCTGTGCCACGGCGGCCGGACGCCCTTGAGTGATCTCGGCGAGGGCCGTGGGCAGGTGCGGCTGGGCCGCGGGGTCGATGCGCTGGACGAAGACGTCGAGTTCGCCGCCGCAGGTCAGGCCGACGGCGAAGGCGTCGTCGTCGGAGTAGCCGAACCAGGCGCGCTGCGGAGCGCCCCGGTCACGGAGCACCTGTCGGCACAGTTCGTAGACCGCTGCTTCGACGCAGCCGCCGGAGATGCTGCCGACCGCGTGGCCGTCCTCGTCCACCGCGACCGACGTACCGACCGGCAGAGGGGCGCTGCCGCGCACACCGACGACGGTGGCCAGGGCGAAGGGGCGTGCCTCGCGGCACCAGCGGTGCAGTGTGTCCGCGATGTTCAGCATGGCAGTTCTCCACGGCGGGACCAGGGTCGGAAGGTGAGCGGGCCGCCGCCACGACGCGCGGGGGGCGTCACGCGGCGGCGGCCCTGGGAAGTCCGGCAGCCGGACGGGGGGCAGGCTGCCGGACGAGCGGTGTGTGCTGCGCCGGACCGAAGTCCGCGGATCAGAGCAACGCCTCGGCGGTGATGGGCAGTTCGCGGATGCGGCGGCCGGTGGCGTTGAAGACCGCGTTGGCGATGGCGGGCGCCACCCCGATCATCACGAGCTCTCCGAGTCCCTTGACGCCGAGCGGGTCGGCCTCGCGGTCCTCGCCGTCCAGGTAGATCGCCTTGAGGTCGGGGATGTCGGCGTTGACGGGCACGAGGTAGTCGGCGAGGTTGGCGTTGACGATCCGGCCGTCGCGGTGGTCGGTGACCGTGTGCTCGAGCAGGGCCGTGCCGATGCCGCCGACCATGCCGCCGAGGGCCTGGCTGTCGGCGAGCTTGGGGCTGATGATGCGGCCCGCGTCGTACACGCCGAGCACCCGCCGCACCCGCACCAGACCCAGGGTCGCATCCACCGCCACCTCGGCGAAGGTCGCGTTGTAGGCGTAGAAGGAGTGCCGCTCCGGCCCCGACGGCGGCGCGAAGGAGCCCTCCGCTTCCAGGTGGGTGCGGTCGTTGCGGGCCAGTAGCAGCCGGTATGTCTCCCCGCGCGTGGGATTGTCCTTCACGTGCAGTCGGCCGCCCCGGACCACGACATCGTCGGCCGCCACCCCGTACAGCGGCGACTCGCGGTCCTCGACGGCCAGCTTGATCGCCTGACGGCGGACCTTGTCGCAGGCGTCGAGAGTGGCGGAGCCGACGCTGGCCATGGTCATGGAGCCGCCGTGCGGTGGGGTCGGCGGGTAGAGGGAGTCGCCGAGGCGAAAGGTGACCGTGCGCACGGTGAGTCCGAGGGCGTCGGCGGCGACCTGGGTCTGGGAGGTGTAGGTGCCTGGGCCCATGTCGGTGGCGGCGGCCTCGACCAGGGCGGTGCCGTCGGCGTCCAGGCGGGCCCGGGCCTGGGCGGGCATGCGGGCGGTGTCGTAGACGCCGGCGGCCATCCCCCTGCCGATCAGCCAGTCGCCGTCCCGCGTCGAGCGGGGCTCGGGGTTGCGGCGGTGCCAGCCGAACTCGCGGGCGCCGACGGTGTAGCACTCGCGCAGCCGGCGGGTGGAGAACGGCAGCCCGGACGACTCGTCCTCGTTCGGTTCGTTGCGCCGGCGCAGCTCGATCGGGTCGACTCCGAGCTCGTGGGCGAGTTCGTCCATGGCCGACTCGATGACGAAGGACGCCGTCTGGAAGCCGGGGCCGCGCATGTACAGCGGCGTGGGCAGATCCAGCGGCACCGTCCGGTGCGCCTGGCTCACGTTGGGCATGCTGTAGAGCATCTGCCCGGCCGCCAGGATGGACTCGGTGAACGTCTCGTACGACGACGTCTCGGCGTCCAGCTCGTGCACCGCGGCGGACAGACGGCCGCGCCGGTCGCTGCCCAGGCGCAGGCGGTATGCGTACGAGGGCCGGAACCCGGTGCCGAGGTACATCTGTTTGCGGCTCAGCGCGAGCTTGACCGGCCGCTTCGTCTCGCGGGCGGCCAGCGCGGCGACGACCACGTGCGGCCAGCAGCGCAGTGCCGTGCCGAAACCGCCGCCGACGAACGGCGAGATGACACGCACCGCGTCCATCTCCAGGCCGAACACCGCGGCCAGTTCTGTCTGCGTGCCCACCACCCACTGGGTCTTGTCCCACACGGTGAGCTTGTCGCCGTCCCAGCGGGCGATGGTGGCGTGCGGCTCCATCGGATTGTGGTGGTTGCGCGCCGTGCGGTAGGTCAGGTCCAGCCGTACGGCCGCCGTGCGCAGGGCGGCCTCGGCGTCACCGCGCGCGTAGCGGGTCGGCTCGTCCGGTTCGGCCGCGGTGAGGTCGGTCGAGGGCTGTTCGGCGTCGTAGCCGACCTTGACCAGGCTCGCACCGTGCTGTGCGGCCTCCAGGGTGGTGGCCACAACGACGGCGACCGGCTGGCCGTGGAAGCGGACACGGTCGTCCTGGAAGACGCGAAGCCGTCGGCCTGGCGGGTTGTTCGACCCCGGGTTGTCGCGGTACGGCAGCTTCGGCGCGTTGCGGTGGTGGATCACCTTCAGTACGCCCTGCTGGGCTTCCGCGGCGCGGGTGTCGATGCCGGTGATACGGCCTCGGCCTACTGCGGCGTCGACGATGACGGCGTGCACGGCTCCGTCGACGTCGTGCTCGGCGGCGTACAACGCCTGACCCGTGACCTTCAGCCGGCCGTCCACCCGGGACAGCGGCGCACCCACGGCTGCCTGCGGCTGGGGGCTCACTTGGTACCTCCTACGACGCGCAGCTGACGTTCCACGGCGCGCTTGAGCAACTCGACCTTGAACCGGTTGTGCCGAAGGGGACGGGCGCCGTCCGCCGCCTTCGCGGCAGCGGCCGACCAGAGGGCCGGCGAGGGGCGTTCACCGACGAGGTGCCGCTCGACGGCGGGCAGCTTCCAGGGCACGGTTCCCACTCCCCCCGCGGCGACCCTGGCCTCGCGGATCACCCCGCCGCGTACGTGCAGCGCCACGGCCGCCGAAATCAGGGCGAACTCGTACGACTGACGGTCACGCACCTTCAGATAGCCGGACCTGAGCGGGCGCGACAGAGCGGGGATCTCGACGGCGGTAATCAACTCGCCTTTACGCAGGACCTGTTCGCGGTGTGGGGTATGGCCGGGCCGCAACAGAAAGTCGGCAAAGGGGACTTGGCGTGCCCCGTCCGGGCCCAGCAGGTGCACCCGGGCCTCCAGGGCGGCGAAGGCCACGGCGGCATCGGACGGGTGCGTGGCCACGCAGGCGTCGGAGGTCCCGAGGATGGCGTGCGTGCGGTTGACGCCGTGCAGCGCGGCACAACCGGAGCCGGGCTCACGCTTGTTGCAGTCGGCGGTCACTTCCCGGAAGTACGTGCACCGGGTGCGCTGCAGGATGTTGCCGCCGATGGTCGCCATGTTCCGCAGCTGCGCCGAAGCACTCAGCTCCAGCGCCTCGGAGACGACGGGATACAGGGTGCGCACCTTGGCGTGGGCGGCGGCCTCGGACATGGTCACCAGGGCGCCGACGCGCAAGCCCCCGCGCTCGGTGACGGTGATCTCGCCCAGCGGCAGGCCGCTGATGTCGACAAGGGACTCGGGGCGTTCGACGGTCTCGCGCATGAGGTCGACCAGGGTGGTGCCCCCGGCGATGTAACGACCGCCCGCGTGACCGGCTTCGAGAGCTTCACGGGTGTCGGAGACCCGGGTGTAGGTGAAGGGATGCATGGCGGCCGCTCCTTACTTCCGGCCCGCGGTCTGCTCCACCGCGCGCACGATCTTCACGTAGCAGCCGCAGCGGCAGATGTTGCCGCTCATCCACTCCCGGATCTCCTCCGGCGAACCGGTGTGACCCTCCTGGATGCACCCCACACCGGAGACGATCTGGCCCGGGGTGCAGTAGCCGCACTGGAAGGCGTCCTGATCGATGAACGCCTGCTGCAACGGGTGGAGCTCGCCGCCGTCGGCCAGGCCCTCGATCGTGGTGACCTCGGCGCCCTCCAGACGGACGGCCAGCGTCAGACAGGCGTTGTGCCGCTGCCCGTCGACCAGTACCGTGCACGCCCCGCAGGCCCCGGCGTTGCAGCCCTTCTTCGAGCCGGTCAGGCCGAAGTGCTCGCGCAGCAGATCCAGCAGTGAGGTGCGGTTGTCGACCGTCACGGTCCTGCGGGCGCCGTTGACCGTCAGGGAGACGCGACTGGAGGGCGGCCCCTCCGCAGCGCTCACCTCCTGCGCGTCGGCGAGGATCGTCCCGCCGATCACACCGCCCGCGACCACGGCACCGCCGACCGCGGTGCTGGTGGCGATGAACGTACGCCGAGTCGGCGCCGATGAGGGCTCGCCGGCTCCGGTGGGGGGAGGAACGTCGAATTCAGAAAGTTCAGCAGACATACGTACGCCTTCGCATCACGGACGGATCCGTCGTGCACGACAGAGGGACAGCAGGCGGGATCGTCGCCACCACGGGCATCGGTGACCGCTCACCTCGACAGGGAGCTGGTCTCGCGGGAAGTCTTGCACCACCGGCAACGCTCGTGGCAGGGAGACTTTCCTCCCCCCCTCTACGCTCCATCAGGAGCGACTGGCCGACCTCATCGGGGGCACTTTCGCGCGGGAAGAGGCGGAACAGAGCCGCGTCGCCTCCCCGCGTGCGGGTGCGTCAGCGTCGCTCCACGTCGTTGTGCGTGGCGGACTGATCGTCCGCTCCGAGCAGGTCGCCGACACGGTCCTCCCCAGGACACCGTGCCGTTCTGTGTGCGCCTGCGTTGCGTGCTCGACGGGCGGGGCTACCGGTTGCGGGTGCGAGGGCCGTCGTGCTGCTGGTCGGTGACCGGCTCGGCCCAGGCGGTCTCGGGGGTGCCGTCGCCTGTGCCCTCCCACATGGCGATGTGCTCCATGAACCGGTCGGGGGCGGCGCCGTGCCAGTGTTCCTCGTTCGGCGGGCACGCGACGGTCTCGCCGGGGTGGGCCTCGAGGACGGTGCCGTCCCGGGTGCCGATCAGCGCGATGCCGGAAACGATGTGCAGGGTCTGGCCCAGGGCGTGGGAGTGCCAGTTGGTGCGGGCGCCCGGTGAGAAGCGCACCAGGTTGGCGCGCAACCGGGACGGCTCCTGGCCGGCCACGATCACGTCCCACCAGACGTCGCCGGTGAACCAGTCCGCCGGGGCCTTGCTGGTGGGCTGCTGCTTGATGAATTCCATGGTGTCTCTCCTGTCTCCTTCGAGCGTGGGTCGTCTCTAGCGGGCGACGTAACCGCCGTCCACGGGGAGGGCGACGCCGACGACGAAACTCGCTCCGGGGCTGCACAGCCACAGGACTGCCTGGGCGATTTCCTCGGCGGTGCCGAGCCGGTTGACGGGCTGGTTCGCCTCGGCCTCCGCACGGTCGAGCTCCCCCTTGGCGATCATGTCACTGACCATGGGGGTGTCGATGGTGCCGGGGCAGACGGCGTTGATCCGGATGCCGCGCGGGGCGTATTCGAGGGCGGCGCTGCTCGTCAGGCCGATGACGCCGTGCTTGGAGGCGTGGTACGAGGCGCGGCCGGGGAGGCCGACCAGGCCGCCGAGGGAGGAGCAGTTGACGATAACGCCGCTGCCATGAGTGCGCATGTGCCGCAGCTCGTGTTTCATGCAGGCCCACACGCCGCGGAGGTTGATGGCGTTGACGCGGTCGAACCGTTCGGCGGGTTCGTCGGCGGCGTCGCTGGTCGGGATCTGGATGCCGGCGTTGTTGTAGGCCATGTCCAGGCGGCCGAAGGTCTCCACGGTGCGGTCGACCGCGGCGGCGACCTGGTCCTCGTCGCTGACGTCACAGGTGAGGGCGAGGACGTGGTGGCCGGCGTCGGTGAGTTCCTTCGCGGTTGCGTTCAGGGCAGCTTCGTCGATGTCGGTCAGGGCGACGGCGGCTCCGGACGTGGCGAACGCGCGGGCGGTCGCCAGGCCCATACCGGCGCCGGCCCCGGTGACGAGGGCGACCTGGCCGGTGAAGTCGTAGGTGGGGTTCACGTCGTGGTCTCCGTTCGAGAGCGGATGTGTGGCGGCGCGCGTGGCCTCCGGGCTGCCCGGATGGGCTTGCGGCGGCACGACGCCTTGCCATGAACCCCGTCAGACCGTCTGGCCCCCGTCGACTACCAGGGCGTGCCCGGTGGCGAAGGAAGCGGCGTCCGAGGAGAGCCAGAGCACGGCGGCCGCGATCTCGTCCGGTGTGCCGAGGCGTCCGATCGGCTCGTCCGCGATCAGGGCGTCCCGTCCGCCGGGGGTGCTTTCGGCGAAGCGTTGGATCATCTCGGTGTCGATGATGCCGGGGCAGACGGCGTTGACCCGGATGTTGGAGGACGCGTAGTCGAGGGCGGTCGAGCGGGTCAGGCCGATGACACCGTGCTTCGCGGCGGCGTAGGCGGCCTGTCCCTTGAAGCCCTTGACGCCGGCGCCCGACGAGGCGTTGACGATGGCGCCGCCCCCCTGCTGGAGCATCAGGGGGATCTGGTGCTTCAGGCACAGGAACATCCCGGTCAGGCTGACGCCGATGACGCGGTCCCACTCGTCCCTCTCGATGTCCGCGGCCGGCTTGACCGGCTGTTCGACGCCGGCGTTGTTGAAGGCGACGTCCAGCCGTCCGAACGCCTGAATGGTGTCGTCCAGCGCGGACCGTACGTCGTCTTCGCTGGTGACGTCACAGGCGAGGGTCAGAGCCTGCCCGCCCGCTTCCTCGATGAGCCGTGCGGTCTCCCGCAGGCCGTCCGGGGACCGGTCGGCGAGGGCGACGTGGGCGCCCGCGCGGGCGAAGGCGACGGCGGTGGCGCGGCCGATGCCGGAGCCGGCTCCGGTCACGAAGGCCGCCTTGCCGGTGAAGGTCGCGTTGCTCACGGTCATGGGAAGAGTCCTCTCGCTTGCTGGTACGTCGTCGGGTACGTGTCGGCAGTACGCGGAACGGGGCTTGAGTCAGTGCTGCGAGGGCACCTGCGCGGGTTCGTCGTGTCGCGTGTGCGTGGGAGCGCTGCTCCGGGCCACGATCCGGCCCTTGCGGGACGAGCCGTGGACGGCGAGGGCGATCAGGGGCAGCAGCGTGAGGGCGGCGATGACGGTGCCGACCAGGGGCGGGCCGGTCAGGCCGAGGGAGGAGTCCAGGGCCGTACCGGCGATCAGCGAGCCGGCGGCGATGCCTGTGTTGAAGGCGGAGGTGGTCAGCGCCGAGGTGAGGGTGGGCGCGTCGCCCGCGAAGCGCATGGCGAGGGCCGTGACGACCGGGTTGACGGTGAAGCCGGTCAGGCCCATGAGGAAGACGAGGAGGGTGGCTGTCACCGGGTTGCCGGACAGCGGGATCATCAGGAGCAGGACCAGAGTGGTGGCCGCTGCGGCCGTGATGGTGGTGACCATCGGACGTCGGTCTCCCAGGCGGCCTCCGATGGTGGTTCCGCCCAGGGCGCCGACGCCGAAGGCGATGAGGACGAGCGGTACGGCGCCTGCGGGGATGCCGGCGCGGTCGGTCAGCAGCGGTGTGATGTACGTGTACGTCGCCAGCACACCGCCCATGATCAGCATCGCGGCGCCGAGCGCCAGCCACAGCCGGCCGTGCCGCAGAGCCCGGACCTCGGCCCGGAGGGACACCTCGGCGCGCTGCCCCTGGGCCGGGATGAAGCGGCCGATGAACACGGCGGCGAGCCCGGAGAGGACGGCCAGGGCCCAGAAGGGGCCGCGCCAGCCGGTGAACTGTCCGGCGAAGGAGCCGATCGGCACGCCGACGACGTTGGCCAGGGTCAGGCCGCCGATCATGACGCCCGTGGCGCGGGTGGCGTTGCTCGGTCCCGCGGCGGTGGTGGCGACGACGAAGCCGACGGACCAGAACGCTCCGGTGGCCAGGGCCGTGACGACGCGGGCGATGAGGACGACCGTGAAGGACGCGCTGAGGGCGGCGACCAGATGTCCGAGGCAGAACACGGCCAGGGCCAGGATCAGCGTCTGGCGCTGAGGCAGGCGCAGGGTCGCCATGGCCATCGTCGGCGCACCGACGATCATGCCGATGGCGAAGGCGGTGATCAGCAGGCCGGCGTGGGAGACGCTGACTCCGAGGTCACCGGCCAGCTCCGGCAGCAGCCCGGCGACGACGAACTCGGTGGTCCCCATCAGAAACGTGCCGGCGGCGAGCACCCAGACAACGAAGGGAAGCTTGCCGGGGGTGGTCCCGGACGCGGAAGGCATACGTGTGCTCTCTCCTTGCGTAGAAGACGGCGAATCAAGGTGGCGGCTGAAGCCGTCACGGCGGCCGGCGGACTGCGCGGCCAGGTCTTCGACGGTTCCATGAACCGAACCGGACGAAAAGGGGAGGATCCCCTCCCCCCTTCTTGCGGGGCCTCCCGTGCGGGGCGAGCGGTGGGGGGCGGGTCAGGGCGCGGCTTCGATGGTGATCTCGTCGGCGGTGGCGAGCTGCTCGGCGCCGCCGTCGGCCATGCGCCCGAGGGGGACCAGGCCGGCCGCGTAGGGGGCGTCGCGGTAGTAGGTGGCCAGGGTGCCCCAGGGTGCGTAGTACGCCAGGTCACCGGCCTTGGGGTCGGCGCCTTCCGGGGCACCGGAGGTGGACAGCTTTCGCGGCAGGCCGGCGGTCTTCTCGACCTGGTTGAAGTCGCGCAGTGACAGGGTGAGGGGGAGCTGGGCGGCGAAGTCGCGGGCGGCAGCGCTGTCGTTCAGGGTGGCCGCGATGCGGTGGCCGTTGAGCGTGAGCCGAATGTTCATGGCGGTTGTCCTGCCGGTCGGTGCGGTGGCGGCCGGAGCTGTCGAAGCCTGCGGCGACACGGGCTCGGAAGGAGAGGAGGAGGAAGGGGAAGGGGAATCGTTGGTGCAGGCGGTGGCGACCAGCAGCAGGGCGGCGGCCGGGATCACACGGGCGAAAGCGCGAAGGGGCGCGGGATTCACGGCGTCGTCCAGGGGCTAGTCGGGCAGGGGCTCGGCGTAGTGGCGGAAGCCGTCCCGCTGCTGGTGGATGTCGTACAGACGCTGGGCCAGGACGTCGGGGCTGCTGTGCTCGGCGTCGGGCCGGATCGCGCCCGGGACGATCAGCTGGGCGGTGTAAATGTTCTCCGGGGTGAGCGCGTCGTGCAGCATGCCGGCGTAGGCGCTTTCGGCGGCGAAGGCGATCGAGGTGCCGGCGACGTTGGGGGTGGGGCGTACGGCGCTGGAGCCGTTGACGAACAGCAGGGTGCCGCGGCCGAGGGCGCGCATGCCGGGCAGGACGGCGTTCACGCAGGTGACAGGGCCCTTGACGGAGAAGGCCAGGGGTGCGTCGAGCTCGTCGGCGCCGGTGTCGAGGACCGGCTTCATGAAGTCGGCGCGGGGCACCGGACTGTACTGCAGGATCTCGATGGGCCCCAGGGCGGTCCCCGCCGCGTGCAGAGCCGTGGTCAGGGACTCGATGTCGAGCACGTCGGCGGTGAAGCCGCGGGCCCGGATGCCGTCGCGGGCCAGCTCGGCGGTCATCTCCTCCAGGCGCTCGGCGTTGCGTGCGATGAGGGCGACGGTGTGGCCGGCGACGCCGAATCGGCGGGCGGTGGCCAGCCCGAGACCGGGGCCGGCGCCGATGAGCGCGAAGGTCGTCATGGGGTTTCTCGTTCCTTGTGTGAGGCGGTGGCTCCCGCCCGCATCCGCGCTGCCGTTGATGCGGCCCTGCAGTGGGGGTGCCGGGCGGGAGGTGGCCGAGGGCCGAGGACCGGTGGCCGGTGGCCGAAGACCGAAGACCGGTGGCCGGTGGCCGAAGACTGGCCGGTGGCCGGTGGCCGAAGACCGGTGACCGGTGACCGAAGACCGGTGGCCGGTGGCCGAGGGCCGAAGACCGGTGGCCGGTGACCGGTGACCGAAGACCGGTGGCCGGTGACCGGTGACCGAAGACCGGTGGCCGGTGGCCGAGGGCCGAAGACCGGTGGCCGGTGGCCGAGGGCCGAAGACCGGTGGCCGGTGGCCGAGGGCCGAAGGCCGGTGGCCGGTGGCCGAGGGCCGAAGACCGGTGGCCGGTGGCCGAGGGCCGAAGGCCGAGGGCAATGTGCGCCTGGCGCCGTCCGGTGCGGCCCTACGCGATGCGCGGCGTGCGATCAGGCCAGACTCTTGCTGAAGAACTCCTCCAGCTTGTCGAACGGGATCAGGTCCGTCCTGTCGTACAGATCGACGTGGCCGGCGTTCGGGACGACGTGGAACTCCTTCGGTTCAGCCGCGAGTTCGTAGGCGTCCTCGCTGAAGTACCGCGAGTGGGCGTTCTCGCCGACGACGAACAGGATGGGCCGCGGCGAGATCCACTCGATCTTCGACAGCAGCGGAAAGTTCATCAACGACATGCCGCTCGACATCGTGAACTGGGTGATGGAGTTCGGGTGGTAGCCACGAGGAGTGGAGTAGAACTCGCCGAACTCACGGCCGACCGGGTTGGTGTTCTCGTCGAACCCGATGGGCGCGCCGCGCGGGGTCAGGGCGGGGGCGTGGGCCTCGAAGTCCGCGTACCGCTGCTCGGCGATCGCGTCGAGCATGGCGCCTCGCTCCTCCGCGGTGAGGGAGCCCTGCCAGCCCTCCGAGGCGATCCGGGCGATGTCGTACATGACGACCGTGGCGACCGCCTTGATGCGCCGGTCGACCTGGGCCGCGCTGAGCGCGAAGCCGCCGCTGCCGCACATGCCTACGACGCCGATGCGGTCCCGGTTCACGAAGTCACGGGTGCCCAGGTAGTCGACGGCCGCGCTGAAGTCCTCGGTGAAGACGTCGGCGGAGGAGACGTGTCGCGGGTCGCCTCCGCTGTAGCCGTTGTAGGAGGGGTCGAAGGCGAGGGCCACGAAGCCTCGCCGGGCCAGGTTCTGGGCGTGGATGCCCGGGCCCTGCTCCTTCACGCCGCCGTACGGTGCGCCGACGATGATCGCGGGGTGTTCCCGGGAGGCGTCGAAGTCCTTCGGCTGGTAGAGGTCCGCGGAGATGGTGATCCCGTACCTGTTCTCGTACGACACCGGCTTCCGGGTGACGTTCTCGTCCAGGTCGAAGATGTAGTTGTCCACTGCAGGCATTTCTTGTCTCATTCCTGTGGTGCTCGCCAGGGGCAGCCGGTCACCGGGCTGGTCAGGGCTTGAGGAGGGCCTTGATGGCGCGGCGCTCGTCCATCGCCTTGTAGCCCTCGGCGACCTGCTCCAGGGGCAGGGTGAGGTCGAAGACCTTGCCCGGGTTGATCCGTCCGGAAAGGACCCGGTCGATCAGGTCGGGCAGGTAGCGGCGTACGGGGGCGGGGCCGCCGCGCAGGCCGACGTGGGAGAAGAAGAGTTCCTGGCCGTCGACCTGCACGTCGTGGGGTACGCCGACGAAGCCGACGTTGCCGCCGGGCCGGGCGGAGTGCAGGGCCTGCCGCATCGACTCGGCGGTGCCGACGCACTCCAGGACGGAGTCCGCGCCGATGCCGCCCGTGAGGTCCTTGACGCGGGCGATGCCTTCGTCGCCGCGTTCGGTGACGATGTCGGTGGCGCCGAATTCGAGGGCGAGTTCCTGGCGGGACGCGTGGCGGCTCATGGCGATGATCCGCTCGGCGCCGAGTTCCCTGGCGGCGATGACGCCGCACAGGCCGACCGCTCCGTCACCGACCACGACCGCGGTGGAGCCGGGTTTCACTTCGGCGGCGAGGGCGGCGTACCAGCCGGTGCCCATCACGTCGGAGACGGCGAGCAGGCTCGGCACCAACTCGCCGGCAGGGTGCTCGTCGGTGGCGACCAGGGTGCCGTGGGCGTTGGGGATGCGTACGTAGTCGGCCTGGCAGGTGCTCATGAACTCGCGGTGCAGGCAGTTGGACTGCCAGCCGTTACGACAGTTCGCACAGGTGTTGTCCGAGGTGGCGAAGGAGCCGACCACGAACTGGCCCGGCTTGACGTTGGCGACCTCGCTGCCCACCTCCTCGACGACGCCGACGTACTCGTGCCCCATCGGGTGCGGGTCGCCGATGGGTTCCGCACCGCGGTAGGGCCACAGGTCCGAGCCGCACACACAGGTGGCGACGGTGCGGATCACCGCGTCTGTCGGTTGGATGATCTTCGGGTCGACGAGGTTCTCGAAGCGCACGTCGCCGGGGGCGTAGATGACTGCTCCGCGCATTGGGGGGCTTCCTTCGGTGCGGGGATCGGTGAGCGCGCAGCCGGGGTCGGGGTCGGGGTCGGGATCGGCTGCTCGATATCGAGCCTCATACGCGAGGGCGAGCGCGAAAAGAGGAGAGAACCATCCCGGGACGGGAACATCCTGGGAGTGAATTCTCCCCCCTTTCCCTGATGGAATCGGTGCCATGCTGGGAAGCATGACCGCCAACATCCCCCTCAATGAGCTGGGAGAATTCCTCAAGAAGCGCCGCTCGGAGCTGAGCCCGCGCACGGTCGGCCTGCCCGAGACCGACAGGCCCCGGCGGGTGGACGGACTGCGCCGCGAGGAAGTCGCCCAGCTGGCCAGCATCAGCACCGACTACTACACCCGGCTCGAGCAGGGACGCATGCAGGCGTCGGCGCCCGTGCTGGACGTTCTCGCCCGCGTACTCCATCTGGATGACGACGAGCGGGGCTATCTGTTCCAGCTGGCGGGCAAGACCACCGGCCGCACCCGGCGACGCGGTCGGCAGAAGGTCCAGCCGCAGCTGCAACGAGTCCTGGACGACCTCACCGCCACCCCGGCCGTCGTACAGGGCAGGCGCGGGGACATCCTCGCCTGGAACGCGTTGGCCGCCGCTCTGGTCACCGACTTCTCCCGCGTCCCGGAAAAGCACCGCAACTATCCCCGGATCCAGTTCACCGATCCGGCGATGCGCACCCTGTACGCCGACTGGGAGGCTTCAGCACAGATCTCCGTGGCACAGCTGCGCATGGAGGCCGCGAAGTATCCGGAGGACCCCCGCCTGATCGAGCTGGTGGGTGAACTGTCCCTGCGCGACAAGCAGTTCGCCCGCTGGTGGGGCGATCACCACGTCGCCGCCCGCACCGTGGGCACCAAAACCCTCAACCATCCCGTCGTCGGCGAACTCGTCCTCGACTGGGACACCCTCACCGCAAGCACCGACCCCGACCAGCACCTCACCGTCTGGACCGCCGCCCCCGGCTCCCCCACCCACGAACGGCTGCGCATCCTGGCCTCCTGGGCAGCCGACCAGGACCTGCCGGCCTCCTCCCCCGTCGGCTGACCGCGACGGGCCGCCGCTGCGGGAGACCAGGTCGGGGGTGCGGGCCGACTCGTTGCCCTCGAAGTAGGACACGACACGCCGCCCAGGCCTGTGGATCGCGCCGGTCGCCTGACAGGAATTTCTCCCTTGCCGAATACGGAGGCTGGCATAGCCGCAGTCCTTGACCTCCTCACCGTCGGCATGACGTCGTCGGCATCCGCACTCAGCAGGTGTGCGTGCAGTCACTGGTTCCTGGCGGGGTCGCGCCCCTCGAACACGTGCCGTCTGTGGGACCGGCCCCCCGCCGGGCTCTGTGCGGCACCGACGTCGCCAGCCCGTACCCGACTCGGCCGACGCGGACCTGGACGTCGCCGAACGCTCTGGCGCGCAAGTCGCGCCCGGCACAGGCCATGGCCGTCGAGCCGTCACCTGGGCCATCGCCCCATGACCGGCCGACTGACGCCCTCTGCCCAGAGGAAGGCCGACGTGTGCGTCAGAGGACGACGCGGGCCAGCGGGCCGCGCCGCAGGACGAGAACTCCCTCTGGTTGTGGAACCGCTGCGCGGTCCCTCCCACGTTGTGGCGGCATCGCGAAGATCCTCGGGACGGACCCCGTATGCCGCTCCACGGCCTCGAGCATCGTACAGACGCGGCCCGCACGCCCCAGAGGCCTCCGGAACACCGTCCTGCCGTACGCTCGTCCGTTCCCCTCACACCGCCCGTACGGGATGCCTGACGACGGCGTCGAACAGATAGCCCTGGGTGTTCGGGACGGTGGTGTCCGGCTGGGTAAGGCCGGCGCTGTCGGTGGCCCGGGCCAGCAGGGTGTACGCGCCCGGGGCCGACGGGCGCCAGTCGGTTGACCAGCGCACCCAGCCCGCGCGGCGCGGGGCGTCGTGCAGCCGGGCGCGCCGCCAGTGGGTGCCTCCGTCGGTGCTGACGTCGACGCGTACGACGCCACCCGCACCGGACCAGGAACGCCCGGTCAGGCGGTGTGCGACACCCGCCTCGAGGCTCGCGTCCCAGGGAAGCTCCCAGGCGCTCTTGACGGTCTGCCCCGTCAGCGGGGCGCTGCCGCCGTCGGGGTGGGCACTGCCGAACAGCCGGTAGAAGTCGGTGTTCCAGGGCGAGTAGAGAGGTCGCGCGGACACCTCGATGTCGCCGACCCACTTGATCGACGCGATGCCGATCCAGTTCGGGACCAGGACGCGTACGGGGAAGCCGTGGTCGTAGGGCAGCGGTTCGCCGTTCATCTCGTAGACGAGGAGGACGTCGTCGAGCGCCTTGGACACCGGCAGGGGGCGGCGGACCCGGCCGAGGTTCGTGCCGTCGGCGGTGACGTAGTCGGGGTCGAGGCCGCGGGGCATCACGTCGACGGCGTCGCGGGCGAGCCCCGCCCGTCGCAGGACGTCGGCGAGGCGGGCTCCGCGCCAGCGGGCGATGCCGATCGCGCCCAGCGTCCACGCCGTGCCGGCGACGGTCTGGTCCTGCTGGGAGGTGAAGAAGCTGCGGCCGTTGCCCGCGCACTCGACGAACGCCGTGCGGGTGACCGCGGGGAGCTTCTTCAGGTCGGCGAGGGTGAACGCGACGGGGGTGGGGCGGGTGAGGCCGTCACCGTGGACGGTGAGGGTCCAGTCGGCGGCGTCGAGGACGGGGGTGGAGGTGTGGTTGCGGACGAAGAAGTGGTCGACAGGGGTGTGGTAGCCGCTGTCTGCGAGGGAGGCGAACTTCGTCTCGGCGTTGGTGCCCCGGATGGTGAACCAGTCGTCGGGGAGCGCCTTGACGATGCCGGGCGACGTCGCTGCCGCCGCCTGGGCGGAGAAGGCGGCCACGGCGGTGGTGGTGAGTCCGGCGGCGGCGGTGAGGCGGAGCAGATCGCGCCGCGCGACGCCGTCGGCGCGGGCTTCGCCGGCCAGCCACTGGTGCAGTCTGCGGCGGTCGTAGGCGGATTCGGGCGTGGGAGACATGGACATGGGCCTGCCTTTCCGGGGGCGGGGTGCCTGGGCCGGGGCGCGATCAGGGCGTCAGAAGGCGCCGCGCGTCCACGGCGGGAGGGCGGAGAGGGGTGAGGTGAGGATCAACAACAGCCGCGCGAGAGCAGCGCGCGGTACCGCGGGGCGGGGCGGTGGTCATCGAGGGTCACGGGCGCCATGCTACGAGGCGGCAGGCGAAAGGGGGCGTGGAACGGGCGAGTTGGGAGTAGGGCGGGCAGCGAGCGGCGATCAGGGCGGTGCGGGGCGGGGCGGGGCACTCTTCGCGACGCCGGGTCAGAGTTCGTCGCGGGGCTGGGTTCAGAACTCGTCCGAGCCGCCCAGGCCGGTCAGCGCGCCGACCGGATCCGGGTCCGGGGTGCCGCGTGGCCACCAGTCGTCGTGGCCCGGTTCCGACTCGTACGCGTACCACAACCCATTGCGGCCGAAGCGGAGTTGGACGTGGCCGCGGGGGTGGGTGAGGTGGTTGCGGCTCGGGCGGAAGGCGGGCAGGTCGGCGGCGAGGAGGAGCGGTCGGGCCCGGTCGAAGCGTCCGGCCGGCGGATCCCAGGTCTCCTCCAGGACGGTGAGCCCGTCCGGCCCGCCCTGCCGCCAGGCGGCCACCGCGCGTGCCAGTTCGGAAGGGGTGCGCCCGACGGCGGAGGCGAGCGCGGCGTAGAGGGCGCGGGTGGAGACGGTGAGTCCGGAACCGGGGCGGGACGCGGCCAGCCGTACGGCGTCCCGCCAGAGGTCCAGTTCGCCGATCTCGTCGTGGCCGGTGGCCAGCAGGGCGTGGGCGCGGGCGGCCGCGTCGGTGGCGAGGTGGTCCAGCGCGAAGGAGTCGGGGCCGTTCGGAGCGGACGGGTAGGCCGGGGGCTGCTCGGGGTGCGGGGGCACGGGCAACGGGGCGGGCAGCGGCGGCAGCCGGCGTTCGGCGAGGGCTTCGGCGGCCCGCACGCTCGGCAGGGGTTCCGGTTCCTGCTCCTGTGCGGCACGGGCCGCACGGGTGGCGTTACGGCGGGACAGCGCGTCGAGCACCTCGCGTTCGCCCCGGCCGCGCAGCAGGAGGAGTACGAACGGGTCGGCGTCGAGTAGCCGCGCGGTCTGGTAGCAGAGGGCGGCCGCGTGCTTGCAGGGGTGACCGCGGTCGGGGCAGCTGCACTGCGGCTCGAGGTCGCCGGGCCCGGGCAGCAGCGGCACCCCGCACTCGGCGAGGGACTCGGGCATCTCCTTGTCGAGCAGCGCGGCGATGTGCCCGGGGCGCTCGACAGCCGCCTCCAGGAAACGCTCCCAGTCCTCGTTGCCGAGGGTGCGCAGTCGCACCTGTACCCGGTAGGGGCGCGGGCGGCTGCCCTGCACGTACGCCAGGACGAGCCCGGGGGTGACGGTGATCGCGTCCACGTTTCCCTGCTCCGCGTAGCCGCGTCCGCGGACCAGACGCTGGGGGTCGAGGGCACCCTCCTCGAGAGCGGTCACCCAGGCATTGCCCCACCAGGTCCCGGCGAACGACCCGCCGGCGCGCGGGGGGAAGGCGGGAAAGGTACGACGATGGTCGCCGTCGCGTGCGGGGGCGGCCATGGAACGGGGGGCGTGGTGCGGTTCGTGGTGCGGTTCGGAAGCCAGGAAATGCGCGGAAGCCGCGCCGCCCGGAGCGACGGAGGAGGTCGAACTCGCCTCCGGCGCGGTCACGTTGCGGGGGGCCGCCTCGGTCGCCGCCGCGTTACGAGTGGCCGGCGGGGCCGCGTTGCGGGCGGCCGCCTCGGGCGCCGCCGCGATACCGGGGGTACTGGGGGCCGCTTCGGCCTCCACCGCGTCACGGGAAGCCGCCTCGGGTGCCGACGCGTTACCGGAGGCAGCTTCGGGTGCCGACGCGTTACCGGGGGCCGCCTCGGGTGCCGACGCGTTACCGGGGGCCGCCTCGGGTGCCGCCGCGTTACCGGGGGCCGCCTCGGGCTCGGACGAGTCCTCCGACGGCATTTGGAAGGCGCCCGCGAGCAACTCCCTTACGACTCGCGCCCGTTCTTCGGCGACAGGGTCACGTGTGCGGTTGGGCCGCCGGGCTTCGGGGGGATGTGCGTCGGTGCGGGGGCGGTGGCCGCCGCGCGCCGACTTGTGGCCTGTCGGCACCCGGCCTTCGGCCGCGCCCTGCCGCACCTGCGCGCGTGCGGCACGCAGGGCCTCCCGGGCGATGTCCCCGGGCCGCGAGCCGGGAGCGGCCTGTGGCGCCAGCGACTCGGCGTCTGCCGGTGGGAAGTCCTTGGGCGGGGCGTCCCCCGATGAGGCGTCCTCCCGTGGTGTGGAGGCCCCTGCGGGGTCGGCGGACGCTGCGGGGGCGGGCTCCACGGCGGTGGGGTCCGGCACGGTGACGGTGTCCGCCGTGGACGCGGGTTCCGGCGTGGGGGTGGAGTCTGACGCGGGCGCGCTGCCCGCCGTAGGCACGGAACCCGACGTGGGGATGGAGTCCGGCACGGGCTGTGTGCCCGGCGTGGACGCGGACCCCGCCGTACGCGCGGACCCCGCCTCGGGCACGGAACCCGGCGCAGGGATGGATCCCGGCATGGGGGTCGGGTTGGACTCGGGTACGGATTCCGGCGTGGAGGTGGGGTCCGGCGCGGGCGCGATGCCCGGCGTGCGCGCGATGCCCGCCGTACGGCGCAGGGCGGCGCGGGCCGCGTCTGCTGGTCTGGGGGTGGGGTATCCGGGCTGTTCCGACGACTCGCGGGCCGGCTCCTGTTCCTGCGACCGCTCCCGAGCCGCCCGCAGCGCACGGCGTGCCTCGTCGGCCGGGCTGGTGGCCTCCTCCTGAGGTGCCTCGGCCGGGACGGCGTCCTCCGTCGCGGTCCTGTCCTTCTCCGTCTCGCCCATCACGCCTCCCTCCGCAGCCTGACCAGGTCGGACAGATCACGGTCCGTGAGTTCGGTGAGGGCCGACTCGCCGGAGCCCAGGATCGCGTCGGCAAGGGCGCGCTTCGCCTGGAGCATCTCGGCGATGCGGTCCTCGACCGTGCCCTCGGTGATGAGCCGGTGCACCTGGACCGGCTGGGTCTGGCCGATGCGGTAGGCGCGGTCGGTGGCCTGTTCCTCCACCGCGGGGTTCCACCAGCGGTCGAAGTGCACGACATGGCCCGCGCGGGTGAGGTTGAGGCCGGTGCCCGCGGCCTTGAGGGAGAGGACGAGCACCGGGGTCACGCCGTCCTGGAAACGGTCCACCATCCGCTCCCGCTCCGGTACCGGAGTACCGCCGTGCAGCAGCTCGACCGGGACCGCGCGGGCGCCGAGGTGGGCGGTGATGAGGCGGGCCATGCCGACGTACTGCGTGAAGACGAGGGCGGAGCCGTCCTCGGCGAGCAGCGTGTCCAGCAGTTCGTCCAGCAGGGCGAGTTTGCCGGAGCGGGCGGCCAGGGCGTCGCCGACGGAGGCGGCCTCCTCCTTGAGGTACAGGGCCGGGTGGTCGCAGATCTGCTTGAGCGCGCCCAGGAGCTTCAGCACCAGGCCGCGCCGGGCGATGCCGTCCGCCGTCTCGATGGCCAGCAGGGACTCCCGTACCACCGCCTCGTACAGCGCGGCCTGTTCACGGGTGAGCGGCACCGGGTGGTCGGTCTCGGTCTTCGGCGGCAGCTCGGGCACGATGCCGGGGTCGGACTTCTTGCGGCGCAGGAGGAACGGGCGTACCAGCCGGGCGAGGCGCTCCACCGCAGAGTCGTCCTCGCCGTTCTCGACCGCGCGCGCGTGCCGGGCGCGGAAGGACTTCAGGGGGCCGAGGAGTCCCGGTGTCGTCCAGTCGAGCAGGGCCCAGAGCTCGGAGAGGTTGTTCTCGACGGGGGTGCCGGTCAGGGCCACGCGCGCGGGGGTGGGGATCGTGCGCAGTGCCTTCGCGGTCGCCGAGAAGGGGTTCTTCACGTGCTGGGCCTCGTCCGCGACGACCATCCCCCAGGGCTGTCCGGCCAGGGCGGTCGCCGCCGAGCGCATCGTGCCGTACGTGGTGAGGACGAAGCCGCCGGAGAGGTCCGCCAGGCTGCGGTCGGGGCCGTGGAAGCGGCGGACGGGGACACCCGGTGCGAAGCGGTTGATCTCGCGCTGCCAGTTGCCCAGGAGGGAGGCCGGGCAGACCACCAGGGTCGGTTCGGTGCGGGCCCGCTTCAGGTGCAGGGCGATGACCGTGATCGTCTTGCCGAGGCCCATGTCGTCGGCGAGACAGCCGCCGAGGCCGAGCGAGGTCATGAGGTCCAGCCAGGCCAGGCCGCGCAGCTGGTAGTCGCGCAGGGTGGCGTCCAGGCCGGCGGGCGGCTGCGCGGGCCGCACTCCGGTGGTGAGGCGGTCCCGCAGGGCGGCCAGGGCGCCGACGGGGACGGCCTCGACGCTCTCGCCGTCGACCTCCACGGTGCCGCTCAGGGCGACGGACAGGGCGTCCACCGGGTCCAGCAGGCCCAGTTCCCGCTTGCGGGCCTTGCGCACGAGCGCCGGGTCGACCAGGACCCACTGGTCGCGGAGCCGGACCACCGGGCGGTGGGCCTCGGCCAGCGTGTCCATCTCGGCCTCGCTGAGCGGGTCGCCGCCGAGCGCCAGCTGCCAGCGGAACTGGAGCAGTTCCTCGCTCTCGAAGAAGCCGGTGCCGTCGGTCGCCGAGCCGGGCGCGGGCCGCACCACCGCGGCCGCGCTGAGGTCCTGCGCCAGGTCCCTCGGCCAGTGCACGGCGACCCCGGCCGCCGCGAGACGGGTGGCCGCCACCCCGAGCAGATCGTTCAGCTCGTCCTCGGACAGGGCCAGGACGTCCGGCGTGTCCTGTTCGGCGAGCCGGGCCAGGGGCGGCCAGACGCGGGCCGCGCGCCGTACGGCGAGGGCCGCGTCCACACGGGCGCGTGCTCCGAAGGCGGCGTCCGCCTCGCCCGCCCACAGGGCCGCCGCGTCGGTCATCAGGGTGGGGTCGGCGAGGCTGTGCACCTGGACGATCGCGGCGCCCGCCCTGCGCGCCCGCTCGCCGTCGTCGAACCGGTCGAACATGTCGTAGGCGGACAGGTCGAGACGGAGCGAGACCCGCACGCCCGCGTCCATGCCGGCGGCGACCTCCGCGGCCCAGTCGTGCGCGCCGGGCAGCCGTTGGGGCCGGCGGTCCGCGAAGGGCCTCCCGCACGCGTACGGCGCGGCCGGGGTGCGGGGCAGGGTGTCCGCCACGGCGTCCAGGAAGGCCCGCATCAGGGCCTCGGGCCGGGGCAGCCGGAGCGGCCCGGCGCCGGGCAGCGGTACCGCGTGTCCCTCGTACGGGAGCGCGGCGGCGACCGCGCGCAGGTGCGCGATGTCCTCCGGGTCCAGCGGGCCCGCCCGCCAGGCGTCGTGTCCGGCGGGCGTCAGGCCGGGCAGCAGGCGGCCGCGGGCGGTGAGCCGCAGCGCGTGCAGCGCCGCCGCGCCCCAGCAGGCGGTCGCCGGGTGGGCGGCGGGGTCGCGGCGGGCCCTTACGAGCAGCGGGAGCGCCTTGTCGAGCGGCAGGGACAGGGCGGGAGCCTGATCGCGGCGGATGGAGGAGCCGTGCCGCCGGACGACGGTGAGCTCGGTGCGCTCCGCGTCCGCCGCGCCGGGCAGGGCGCCGTCCGCCGGGTCCCAGAAGGCGACGCGGCCCTCGCGCGGGAGGGGCGCGGGCAGGAAGACGGCGGCGAGTCGCACGGAGACGGAACCGGGCCCGGCCGCTGCCGTGCCCTGGGTCATGACGCTCATGCCTTGTGTCCACCTCCCGCCCGTGTGTCGGATCAGTCGTCTTCGACTCTACGGGCGGGGTCTGACAATCGGCTCCGGCGGCCGGCCGGGACGCCGCGTCCCGGCCGTGCGGGGACCGGGCGGGGACCGGTCAGGGGACCGTGCGCGAGACCACGTAGACGAAGGGGTAGATCGCGTTGCCGGTGTTCACCACGACGTCCAGCGTCGGCATGGGTTTCTTCTGTTCGTGGACGATCCCGAAGTCGTCGCCGGGGCGGGAGCCGGGACCCGTGAACTTCCAGCCGGTGACCTCCTGGTCGCGGGCGCTGATCGTGATGTCGCCCTTCTTCAGATCGGCCCTGCTGACGCCGATCTCCGCGAGGAACTGTGCGAGGCCGGCCTGCGTGGTCTGGAACTGCGCGTAGAGACGGCTGGTCTTCCAGTTGTTCGTCTCGTAGTAGGCGACCTGGTTCGAGGGGTGCGGGATCGGCACCTGGTACAGGCGGCGCTGGACCTTCGAGGGCCAGCCCTCGGTGAGGCCGGTGGCCGAGTACTTGGCCTCCTTGTCCTTTCCGCTGTCACGGCTCTGGTTGGCGGAGATCACCAGGTAGCCGGCCGGGACGCCGATGAGCAGCACGATGATCAGCAGGGTGAGCGCCCTGCGGCGGATCACGTGCCGGCGGTCCTCCGGCGGGCGGGGCGGCTCGTCGGGGGGCGCGGCCTGGCGGGGCAGCGATGCTGTCATGCGGTGTCCCGGGTCGTGCGGGGTGGTGCGGCGGTCATGCGGTGTCCTGGCGACGGGGCGGTACATGGGTCATACCGTGTCCTGGGTCCGGCGGGCCGCCTCCGTGAACCGTTCGAAGCGCTCGAAGCGCTCCACGCGGCGGCGCTTGGCGCGCCGAAAACGGCGGGCGACCAGACGGGCCAGGTCGGCGGCGCCGACCATGCCGGCCTCGGGGCCCAGTTGGGCGCGGACGATGCGGGCCTCGGGGCGGTAGCCGCGGCCGGTGAGCTGGCGCTTGAACGCGTCGCGCGCGGGGCTGATCAGCAGGTCGTCGGCGGCCGAGACGCCGCCGCCGATCACGAAGCAGGACGGGTCGAGGGCGGCGGCCAGGTTGGCGATGCCGACGCCGAGCCACTGGCCGATGTCCTGGAGCAGCTCGATGCACATGGCGTCGCCCTCGCGGGCCAGCTCGGTGATCATCGGGCCGGTGATGTCGGCGATGTTGCCCTTGACGTGCTCGATGATCCCGTAGGCGACCGGGGAGTCGGCGGCGGCCAGTTCGCGGGCCTCCCGGACCAGCGCGTTGCCCGAGCTGTACTGCTCCCAGCAGCCGCGGTTGCCACACGGGCAACGGTGGCCGCCGGGCACCGCCTGCATATGACCGAACTCGCCGGCGACGCCGTACTTGCCACGCTTGACCTGGCCGTCCTCCAGGATCGCGCCGCCGATGCCGGTGCCGAGAGTGATCATGACGAGGTGGTCCTCACCGCGGCCCGCGCCGAAGCGCCACTCGGCCCAGGCGGCGGTGTTGGCGTCATTGTCGACGAGGACGGGAACCGCCAGACGGTCGGACAGACGGTCCCTGAGGGGCTCGTTGCGCCAGGACAGGTGGGGCGCGAACAGGACGCGGTTGCGGTCGGCGTCCACCCAGCCGGCCGCGCCGACGCCGACCGCGTGCACGTCGTGGCGGTCGGACAGGTCCAGGACGAGCTCGACGATGGTGTCCTCGACGACCTTCGGGCTCTTGGACTTGTCCGGGGTCTCCGTGCGGACCTTCTCCAGGATGTTGCCGTCGGCGTCGACGACCCCCGCCATCACCTTGGTACCGCCGATGTCGATGCCGACCGTCGGCACTCGGGGTGCGGTGAGGTGCGAACGGCGCTCCCTCGTGCCCACGGTGCGGAGTGCGGTGGCGCGGCGGGAGCCGATGGGGGCGGTGAAGTTGCCGTAGGTGCTCATCGTCGCCGATTCTGCCTCACCCTCCCGCCGGGTGCCGAGCCGGGCGGCGGAGGGGGCGCGCGGCCTCGCCCGCACGCGGGCGTGTAGTGGCCGGTCGCGTCCGCATGCGAACGCACGTCCCCGGCCGGGGAAGACCTGTCGCTCACCCCGGAACACCCATCACTCACCTTGTCCGGACATGCGAGCACATTGTCCGGACAATGCGACCAGGACCGGCGCCCGGTCCGCACGGCCCTCAGGGACGTACGAGCAGCTGGAACTCGAAGGAGTAGCGGGTCGGCCGGTAGATGTGGTCGCCGAACTCCACCGCCCGGCCGGTGTCGTCGTAGGTGGTGCGCTGCATGGTCAGCAGCGGGGCGCCCTCCGTCTCGGCGAGCCGCTCGGCCTCGGCGGTGGTGGCGGCGCGGGCGCCGATGGACTGGCGGGCGCTGTGCAGGGTGATCCCGGCGGCCCTCATCAGGCGGTACAGGCCGGTGGCCTGGAGCTGTTCGGTGTCCAGGTCCAGCAGGCCGGAGGGGATGTGGTTGCACAGGTACGCCATCGGCTCCCCGTGCGCCAGCCGCAGCCGCTCCACCCGGTGGACGTCGCCGCCCTCGGCCACCGCGAGCGCCGCCGCGACTTCGGCGGACGCCGGGACCACGGTGTTGATCAGGACCGTCGTCGCCGGACGCTGGCCTGCGGCCTCCAGGTCGTCGTAGAGGCTGCTGAGCTCCAGCGGGCGCTTGACCTGGCTGTGCACGACCTGCGTACCGACACCCCGGCGGCGGACCAGGAGGCCCTTGTCGACGAGCGACTGGATCGCCTGGCGGACGGTCGGCCGGGACAGGCCGAGCCGTGCCGCGAGCTCGATCTCGTTGCCCAGCAGACTGCCGGGGGTGAGCGCTCCGTGCTCGATGGCCGCCTCCAACTGCTGGGCCAGCTGGAAGTACAACGGCACCGGCGAGCTTCGGTCCACACGGAGTTCGAGCTGCACGGTCGGGTCCACTTCTGGTTTCGGCACGGGCCGAGCGTAGCTCCGTGGCCGGTTGACGGGAAGTTGTGCAGTTCGATTGTCCGGACATGCGCATTGACAGCATGCGGCCTGCGACGTCACTTTTGTTTCATGCGCATCGGGGTCATCGGGACGGGCCGCATAGGCACCATTCATGCGAACACACTCAGCCGTCACCGCGAGGTCGGATCCCTGATCCTGACGGACGCGGACCACGGACGGGCTCAGGAGCTCGCGTATCGGCTGGGCGAGACGGCCGCCCCAGGGGTGGACGAGATCTTCCGCTGGGGCGTGGACGCCGTGGTGATCACGACGGCGACCTCGGCCCACGCCGAACTGATCGGTCGGGCAGCACGCTCCGGCCTCCCGGTCTTCTGCGAGAAGCCGATCGCCCTGGATCTGGCGGGCACCTTACAGGCGATAGCCGAGGTGGAGACCGCCGGAACGATCCTGCACATGGGCTTCCAGCGCCGCTTCGACGCGGGGTACACCGGGGCCCGGGAAGCCGTGCGTTCGGGGCGGCTGGGACGTCTGCACACCGTGCGGTCGCTGACCTCCGACCAGTCGGCGCCGCCCGCCGACTGGCTGCCGGTGTCCGGCGGGATCTACCGGGACGCACTTCTCCACGACTTCGACTGTCTGCGCTGGGTGACCGGACGCGAGGTGACGGAGGTGTACGCCGCCGGGTCCGACGCCGGGCCCGCGATGTTCCGCGAGGCGGGGGACGTGGACACGGCGGCCGCGGTCCTCACCCTCGACGACGGCACCCTCGCCACGGCGACGGCGACGCGGCTGAACGGGGCGGGCTACGACGTCCGCATGGAGCTGGCCGGGGAGCTCGACCAGATCGTCGTGGGCCTGGACGACCGCACCCCGATCGCGTCCACGGAGCCGACCGGTCCACCGGCCGCGGACAAACCGTGGACGGGGTTCCTGGAGCGGTTCGAGCCTGCCTACGAGGCGGAGCTGAACGCCTTCGTCGACGTCGTGCGGGGCGAGCGGGTCAACCCCTGCGACGGCCGCCAGGCGCTCCAGGCCCTGCGGATCGCCGAGGCCTGTGAGGTGTCCCGCCGGGACCGCAGGGCGGTGTGGCTCACGGAGATTCCGGCGACCGCGGAGACGCGCTGAGCAGTGCCTGCGCGGACGGCGCCCGGGCACCCGGCAAGGTACCCGGCTCCGGGCAGGCACCCGGCACGGCGCCCGACCTCGGGCGCCAGGCACCGGGCAAAGCCCCGACTCGGGCACCCGGCAAGGCACCCAGATCCGGAGCAGGCACCCGGCACAACGCCCGACTCCGGGAACAGGAACCCGGCACAACGCCCGCCGCCCGGGGCGCGTGTTTGCCTGCCGCCGGTCCGCCGGTGGTTGCGGGCGGCCGTGCCTACCAGCGCACCGGGAGGCTGCGCATGCCGCGCATCAGCGGGCCGGGCAGCCACTCGCCGGGCGGGCCGTCGAGAGCCAGGGCAGGGGTGCGGTCGAGCAGGGACCGTATCGCCGTGCGTGCCTCCAGGCGGGCCAGCGGGGCGCCCAGGCAGTAGTGCACCCCGTGACCGAATCCCAGGTGGCCCCGGCTCTCGCGGCGGATGTCGAAGTCGTCGGGGGCCGGATAGCGCGCCGGGTCACGGCCGGCCGCGGTCAGGCCGATCATCACCGGCTCGCCCCGCGCGACGGACACGCCGGCGATCTCCAGCGGTTCGGCGGCGAACCGGAACGTGGCGTTCTCCACCGGCCCCTCGTAGCGCAGGGCCTCCTCGATCGTGCCGTCGAGAAGGGACATGTCGGCACGCAGGGCGGCCAGCTGATCCGGGTGGGTGAGCAGGGCGTGGACGGCGTTGCCGATCAGGTTGACGGTGGTCTCGTGTCCGGCGACGAGGAGGATGAACGCCATGCCGCGCAGCTCGCCGGGTGAGAGCCGGTCGCCGTCCTGCCCGGTGGTGCGGATCAGGTCGTCCAGCAGGTCGCCGCTCGGCCCGGCGCACCGCTTGTCCTCGATCAGCTCGGTGAGATACATGCCGAGCCGTACGAACGCGTCGTGCTCGGTCTCCGCGCTGGTGGGCGCGACAGCCTCGCCCGACAGCTCACGGAACGCCGTGCGGTCCGTCTCCGGGACGCCGAGGAGCTCGCAGATGACCGTCAGGGGCAGCGGATAGGCCAGCGATTCCACGAGGTCGGCGCGGCCGTGCGGCAGCATCGCGTCGAGCAGGTCGTCGGTGATCCGCTGGATCCTCGGCCGCAGTTCCTCCACGCGGCGCAGGGTGAAGGCGCGGGAGACCAGCGCGCGCAGGCGCGTGTGCTGCGGCGGGTCGGCGGTCAGGAGATGCCTGCCGATCAGCTGTTCGTCGAGGAACGTGGTGCCGATCCGTGCGGAGTCCTTGGCCAGCCGGGGATCGGTGAGCGCCGCGCGCGCCTCCTCGTGACCCACGACGAGCCAGGTCTCGTGGTGCGCGTCGGGCGCGGGCAGCCGTACCCGGTGCACCGGGCCGCGCTCGCGCAGTCGCGCGTAGACCGGATGCGGGTCCCTCCGGAAGCCGTCGCCGAACTCCCCCAGATCGACCACCTCGGCCATTGCCTCTCCCCCTCCGGTCACACCCCGCGACGATCCCGTCACGCATCCAACGAGCGGGGCTCCCGCCTAGTGCCCGCCGCGCCGCCCCTCTTCGCCGCTCGCCCGTTCCGCCCCTCCGGTGCCTTCCCCCGTGTCTTCCAGCAGCCCCGCGTCGTAGGCCAGCAGGGCGATCTGCACCCGGTTGTTGAGGCCGAGCTTGGCCAGGAGCCGGGAGACATGGGCCTTCACGGTGGCGACGCTCATGAACAGATCGGCGGCGATGTCCGCGTTGGACAGTCCCCGGCCGACCGCGACGGCCACCTCGCGTTCGCGCTCCCCCAGGGCCGCGAGGCGCACGCGCGCGTGAGAGCGCCGGCTGTCGGCCGCGGTCCCGGCCGCCGTCCCGGCCGCGTGGTCCATCAACTGCCGGGTGACCGTGGGCGACAGGACGGGATCGCCGGCCGCCACCCGGCGCACGGCGTCGAGGATCTCGGCGGGCGGGGTGTCCTTGAGGACGAACCCGGCGGCACCCGCGCGCAGCGCGCGCAGCACCTGCTCGTCGGCGTGGAAGGTCGTGAGCACCACGACCTGCGGGGCGTCCGCGCGCCCGCGCAGCCGTTCCGTGGCGGCGAGTCCGTCCATGGCCGGCATCCGGATGTCCATCAGGACCACGTCGGGGCGGGTGCGCTCCACGAGCCCCTCGACCTCGCCGCCGTCGGCGGCCTCACCGACGATCTCGATGTCGTCGGCACCCCCCATCATGAAAGCCAGACCGGCCCGCACCAGGGGATCGTCATCGACGAGGAGGAGTCTGATCGCAGTCATGGGCCTTACGTAATCACGGTTGCGGGCGGCCGAGTTCACGGTTCGCGGCAGTCCGGCCGAGCGGCGGCGGACGGGTGCCGCCCCGGACAGGGCCGGCGGCTGCGGGCACGGCCGCCTCAAGGCGCCGCAGGCCACGGCAGCCACGCCCGTACCTCGAACCCCCCGTGCCCCCATGTCCCGTGCTCCAGCCGGCCTCCGGTCAGGGTGGCTCGTTCGGTCAGGCCGATCAGGCCCTGGCCGGAGCCGGGGACGGGCGGTACGTCACCCTCGGGGGCCGGGCTGCGCACGGTCACGGCGAGTCCCTCGCCGGGGCCGCCGGTGACGGTGACCGCGACCTCGGCGCCCGGGGCGTGTTTACGGGCGTTGGTGAGGCACTCCTGGGCGATGCGGTAGGCGGTGCGGCCGACGGACGCGGGGACGGCTCCGGCGTCGCTGACGCGCTGGTCGAGGGTGACCTTCATGCCGGCCTCGCGGGACTCGGCGACCAGTGTGTCCAGGGCGGCCAGCGTCGGCTGGGGGCGGCCCGCGTCGTCGGGTTCGGCGGCCCGCAGGACGCCGATGATCTCCCGCAGGTCCTGGAGGGCCTCGTGGGCACTCTCGCGGATGACACCGGCCGCCCTCGCGATCTCCTCGCGGGGTGCGTCCGGGCGGAACTCCAGCCCGCCCGCGTGCACGCTGAGCAGGGTCAGCCGGTGGGCAAGGACGTCGTGCATCTCCCGGGCGATGGCCTCACGGGCCAGCCGCTGCGCCTGCTCGGCGCGCAGCCGGGCCTCCGTCTCGGCGCGCCGGGCGCGATCGCGCAGGCTCAGCATCAGCTGCCGCTTGGACCGTACGAACATGCCCCAGCCGATGGCCGTGACGGTGAACAGCACGCTCCACGCCACCGAGGGCCCGTACGCCAGGGTGGGGTCGGGGCGGGCCCAGGCCAGCAGCGGGATCACGGCGATCTGGGCGCCGCCCACCCAGGCCACGTACCGGAACGGCCGGTGCACGGCGAGGGTGAAGAGGGCGACCGTGCAGGCACCGGCGGAGGTGGTCGACAGGAAGCCGAGGGGGACCATCGCGATCGCCAGGCCCAGGGGCCACCGCCTGCGCAGCCAGACCGCCGCGCAGGCGAGGGCGCCGAGCAGCTGGTCGGCGGCGGCGACGACGTCGGGGAGGTCCCGTTCGCCGGGGAAGGAGTCCGCGACCGCCAGCCCGACGGCGACGGCCAGGAGGAAACAGCAGAAGTCGACGACCCAGTCACGTGCGGTGCGCCGGTGCGGCCGGCCGGGGCGGTCGGTGTCCGGGGCGAGTTCCGCGACCACGGCCGACGGCAGCAGCCATCGGCGTTCGGTGAACCCCGGCGCCACCGGTGCCGCGCTGTCGTCTGCCCTCATGGTCGACAAATCTACGCAGCGGAGGGGTGCGACACCTCTCCGTGGACGGGATTCCCTGCCGCAGCGCGGGAACAACCGACCGAGGTCGTGCAGCCGCCTACTTTCGGCGCGGCCGGACCGCCGGCCCGCAGTCTTCCGTCGGACAGGTCCCGACCCGCGGCCGATGGCGCACGGGCAGCCGCGGGGCGAGAGTCCCGGGCGTGAGGGAACTGCTGGGAGTAGTCGGTTTCCTCGCTCTGTCGCAGGGCGTCCCGGGCCTGCCGCACGAGTTCACCCGATGGCACGTGGGCCTGGTGCAGCGCCTCGGCTTCCTCGACGGCCACGAGGTGCACCCGAGCGTCGCGCTCCTCGTGCCGGCATTCGCCCTGTTCGCCGCCGCGGAGAGCCGGAAGCCGGGCTGAGCGGAGGTCCCGGACCTCCGGTTAACACCGTGAGAACTTCTTGGACCCGACGGCAAATTCCGTCACCTTGTCATTGACATGACACGGTCTACGCGCGTCATCATGAGCTCATGAGATTCCCCCCACGGATCACTCGTACCGGCGTCTCGGCCGCCGCCCTGACCGCCCTCCTCGTCGGCGGTACCGTCTCCGCCACCACCGCCCACGCCGCCGTCGGCAGCGTCTGCTACACGAAACTGCCCTCCCAGGCGTACGACACGCTCGAACTGATCGAGCAGGGCGGGCCGTTCCCGTACTCGCAGGACGGGGCCGTCTTCCAGAACCGGGAAGGCGTCCTGCCCAGCCAGAGCTCCAGCTACTACCACGAGTACACGGTGAAGACACCCGGCTCCTCGACCCGCGGAGCACGCCGCGTCGTGACCGGGAAGAAGACCGACGAGGACTACTACACCGCGGACCACTACGTCACCTTCAACCTGATCAACTACGGCTGCTGAGCGACACCTTCGACCGTTTCACCGCACAACCGCTTCGCCGCTTCGCCGCTCGACCGCTCGACCGCTCCTGAGACCCTCGCCCCGCGGTCCCCCCACAGCCTTCGGCCGCGGGGCGAGGCACGTCCGGCCGGGTCGGCGGTAGCGCCCCGCACGGCCAACCGTCGTCCGGGAGTGCACTGCACTGCACTACCTGCACTGCACTTGGAGCTGTTCAGCCCGCGTTCGTCGAGAAGAGGCCGCCGGTCGGGCCCTGCTTGTCGCCGCCCTGTGCCTTCTTCAGGGCGTTGGCGAGGCTCTCGATGGTGAGGGACTGGAGGATGACGCGGCCGCTGCCCTCCAGGGTGGCCAGGGACAGGCCCTCGCCGCCGAACACGGCGTTCATGATCCCCTGGCGGTTGAGGCCGCCGACCCGCTGGACGCCGTACCGGATGCCCTCCTCGAAGGCCACCACGCAACCGGTGTCGACCTCGATGCGGCCACCGAAGTCGGCCGGGTCGAGGTCGATGAAGTTACCGGCCCCCGCGATGATCACCGTGCCCCGGCCGGTGAACTTCTCCAGGACGAAGCCCTCGCCGCCCTTCATGCCGGTGCGGCCGCCCTGGAAGGCGATACCGAAGTCGACGGTGGACTCGGCGGCCACGAACGCGTCCTTCTCGGCGAACCACGCGCGCGTGCCGTCCAGCTCCAGGGCGCGCATCTCGCCGGGGAGCACGCCCGCGAAGCCGACCGTGCCCTCGCCGCCCTGGGAGGTGAAGTACTGGAACGCCAGCGACTCGCCCGCGAGGGCGCGCTGGCCGGCCTGCATGGCCGTGCCCATGGCCTGGCGCAGCATGCCACCCATGCCACCGCCGCCCTGCGGCTGCTGACCGCCGCCGGAGGGGCCGCCCAGGCGGGTCTCCATGGTCACGTTCGTCGTCTTGAAGAGGAACTTCCCGGCTTCGCAGTACACGGTCTGGCCGGGAGACAGGCTGACGACCGCCATCTGCATGGCGTTGCCGACGATTTCTTGCTGAAGAGTCACAGAGGGAGAACGCGGGAGGCGGAGGAAAGAGTTCCGGGGGCATGTCGACGTCCGTTCGCCGCCAGCGCCGCGGGACGCCGGCCGCTGGGATGGACCCATGACAACGACCGACAGGACACTGAACGGCAAGGTGGCCCTCGTGACCGGCGGCAGCCGTGGCATCGGGGCGGCCACCGCCCTGCGGCTCGCGGGCGAAGGCGCGGACGTGGCGGTGACATACGTGAACGGCAAGGAGGCGGCCGAGGACGTCGTAAGGACCGTGGAGGCGCTGGGACGGCGGGCGGTGGCCCTGCGCGCGGACTCGGCGGACCCGGAGGAGGCGGCCGGGGCGGTGGACCGTACGGTCCGGGCGCTGGGCGGTCTCGATGTGCTGGTGAACAACGCGGGTGTCGGCGTCCTCGGTCCGCTGGAGGGGCTCGCCCTCTCCGACGTCGACCGGGTGCTCGCCGTCAACGTGCGCGGGGTGTTCCTGGTCTCGCAGGCGGCCGCCGCGCGGATGGCGGGCGGCGGGCGGATCATCACCATCGGCACCTGTATGACCCAGCGGGTGCCCGGTCCCGGCGGCACGCTGTACGCGATGAGCAAGGCGGCCCTGATCGGTCTGACCAAGGCTCTCGCCCGGGAACTGGGCCCGCGCGGGATCACGGCGAACCTCGTCCACCCCGGCCCGATCGACACGGACATGAACCCTGCGGACGGACCGCACGCGGCCGGCCAGGCGACGATGACCGCACTGGGCCGGTTCGGCACGGCGCAGGAGGTGGCCGCGACGGTCGCCCACCTGGCGGGGGCCGCGTACGTCACGGGCGCCGAGTTCGCCGTGGACGGCGGGCACGCGGCCTGAGGTTCGGGCCTCGGGCCAGGCCTCTCCGGCAGCGCGGAACCGCCCTCGCCGCTCCCGGGCACACCCCGCCCCCGCCGTGGGGTGCCCGGGAGCGGCGGCCGGCTCAGCCGCCGAGTTCCTGGTGGCGGGCGGTCAGCGCCGCCGTGCCCGCCTCCGTGAGGGAGCCGAACAGGCGGAGGCGGGAGATGCCGCCGTCGGGGTAGATGTCCACGCGCGCGTGGGTGCCGACCGCCGGGGCCGGCAGGACGAAGCGGTGGTTGGTGTCGGGCTGGAGGCGGGTGCGCGGGAGGATCTCGGTCCACTCGCCGCTCTCGCCGTCCTTGACCGACACCGAGGCCCAGCCGGCGCTGTTGCCCTTCAGGTACGCCGTGTCGATCTCCAGCGCGCGGATCAGCGCCTGGGCCGTCAGGCGGTAGCGGATCCAGTCGTTGCCCCGGTCGCGGCGGCGCCGGGTCTCCCAGCCGTCGTCCATCTTGCGGGAGCGGCCCGGCTGGATGGTGTTGCTCGCCGGTGAGTAGAAGAGGTCGGAGGCGTCCTCGGCCCGGCCGCCGTTCTCCAGGGCGACGACGTCGAAGGTGCCGAGCACCGTCAGCCACTGCGGATCGGGCACGACCTCCCCGTGGACGCGCAGGCGGGCGATGCCGCCGTCGGGGTGCTGGTTGACCCGCAGGTGGGTGAAGCGCTGCTCCACGGACACGGCGAAACCGTTCGCCGCGTGGCCGCCGACCGGCGTGCGCGGGACCAGCGTCGTCCACTTCACATGGTCGCCGAGGAGTTCCCCGGGGGACGGGGAGCCCGGCACCGAGGCGCCCTCGACCGACACCGCCTGCGGGTAGTTGCCGCGGAAGTGGGCCGTGTCGACGACGATGCCCCGGATCACCCCGGGCGCGCCGAGGCGGACGAGCGCCCAGTCGTGGTCCTCGTCGGTCGGCCACGGATGGCCGGCGGAGGCACCCCGGCGGCGGCGCGTCTCCCAGCCGTCCATGATCTTGCCCTTGTGGCCGAAGTGCTCCGGGTCGAACTCGGCGGGCCCGGGCACCAGCAGGTTCTCGCGCTGGGCGAAGAACTCGTCGTTGGCGGCGACGACGCCGGCTCCGAGCCGCCGGTCGGCGAGGTTGACGTGCCGGGTGAAGGGGAAGTCTGCGGTGCGGTAGTCCGCGTACGGGTCGCCGCCGCCGTAGGGGTTCGCGTCGCCGGTGAAGTTCTCTGTCGCCGTCACGGTGATCTGGTCTGCCTTTCGGGGTCGGCCGGTGCGGGTGCGGGGGAACCAGGAGGGCGTTCGGGCGCTCGTCCGGCTCAGGGGGTGCGGGTGAGGAGCCGTCCTCTCGGCTCGGTGAACTCGCCGTCGGCGACGATCCGTTCGCCGCGCAGCCAGGTCGACTTCACGACGCCGTGCAGCGTCTTGCCGGCGTACGCCGTGACGCGGTTGCGGTGCTGGAGGGATGACGGGTCGACGGTGAAGGTCTCGTCGGGGGCGAGGACGGCGAAGTCGGCGTCACGGCCCGCTTCGATCGCGCCCTTGCGGGAGAGGCCCACCAGGGCGGCCGTGCGCGTGGACATCCACCGGACGACGTCGTCCAGTCCGTGGCCCCGCCGCCGGGCCTCTGTCCACACGGCCGCCAGGCTCAGCTGAAGCCCGGAGATGCCGCCCCACGCCGTCGCGAAGTCGTCCGTCTTGAGGTCGGCCGTGGACGGTGAGTGGTCGGTGACCACACAGTCGATCGTGCCGTCCGCCAGGGCCTGCCAGAGCAGGTCCTGGTTGGCGGACTCGCGGATCGGCGGACAGCACTTGAACTCGCTGGCGCCGTCGGGGACTTCCTCGGCGGTCAGGGTCAGGTAGTGCGGGCAGGTCTCGACCGTGATGCGCACGCCGTCCGCCTTGGCCGCGGCGATCAGCGGCAGCGCGTCGCCGGAGGAGAGGTGCAGCACGTGCACGCGCGCGTGGAGGCGCTTCGCCTGCGCGATCAGGTTCGCGATGGCGGTGTCCTCGGCGTCACGGGGACGGCTGGCGAGGAAGTCGGCGTACCGGGGGCCGCCCTGCTGGGGGGCGGCGTCGAGGTGGTGGGGGTCCTCGGCGTGCACGATCAGCAGGCCGCCGAATCCGGAGATCTCGGCGAGGGAGCGGGCGAGCCGGTCCTGGTCGAGGTGCGGGAACTCGTCCACGCCCGAGGGGGAGAGGAACGCCTTGAACCCGAAGACGCCGGAATCATGCAGCGGGCGCAGGTCCTTGACGTTGCCGGGCAGGGCGCCGCCCCAGAAGCCGACGTCGATGTGCGCCTTGTCGGCGGCGACCTCCTGCTTGATCCGGAGGTGGTCGACCGTCGTGGTCGGCGGCAGGGAGTTGAGGGGCATGTCGACGAGGGTGGTGATGCCGCCGGCCGCCGCCGCGCGCGTGGCGGTCCAGAAGCCCTCCCAGTGGGTGCGACCGGGGTCGTTGACGTGGACGTGGGTGTCGACCAGTCCGGGCAGCAGGACGTCGTCGCCGAAGTCCTCCAGGCGGGCGCCCTCGGGGACGGGCGCGTCGTAGGGCAGGACGGCCCTGATCCGGCCGTCGGCGACCGCGACCGCGGCGGGCCGTGACCCTTCGGGAGTGATGACGCGCGTCGAGCGCAGCACCAGTTCGGCGTCGGACACCCGGACCCCTCTCTTCCGTTTACTTGGCGGAAACTTCCGCGCAACGGAATTCAACGTTCTGTTGAAGGAGTCTTCCCTCCCTCCTCCACGTCGTCAAGGGCGCGCCCCCTCTCAATGCACCCACTGCCGCCACCCTAGACGTTTCCATATAATGGAATTAATATTCCGCCCAGCAGAACGCAGCTACGCACAAACGAGGAGTCAACCGACCGCCGGGTAGGCTTCAGCCCTTCCCGCCAGTTTCGAAAGGAACGCGCCGTGCCGACGTCCAGCGCCAGCACCACCGACTCCGCCAAGTCCACCGGCGGAGGGGTCCAGTCCCTCGAGCGCGCCTTCGATCTGCTCGAGCGGATGGCGGACGCGGGCGGCGAGGTCGGTCTGAGCGAGCTGTCCGCGAGCAGCGGGCTGCCCCTGCCCACCATTCACCGCCTGATGCGCACCCTGGTGGCCTGCGGCTACGTCCGCCAGCAGCCCAACCGCCGCTACGCGCTGGGCCCCCGGCTGATCCGGCTCGGCGAATCCGCCGCCCGGCTGCTGGGCACGTGGGCCCGCCCCTACCTGGCCCGCCTGGTCGAGGAGACCGGCGAGACGGCGAACATGGCGCTGCTCGACGGCGACGAGATCGTGTACGTGGCGCAGGTGCCGTCCAAGCACTCGATGCGGATGTTCACCGAGGTCGGCCGCCGGGTCCTGCCGCACTCCACGGGCGTCGGCAAGGCACTGCTCGCCGGTTTCCCGGACGCCGAGGTGCGCGCCCTGCTCGCCCGCACCGGCATGCCCGCCGCCACCGACAAGACGATCACCACCCCCGAGGGCTTCCTCGCGGCCCTCGCGGACGTGCGGCACGCCGGTTACGCGGTCGACGACAACGAGCAGGAGATCGGTGTCCGCTGCCTGGCGGTGCAGGTGCCGGACTCCCCCACCGCCGCGGCCATCTCGATCTCCGGCCCGGCGGGCCGCGTCACGGAGTCGGCCACGGAGAGGATCGTGCCGGTGCTGCAGCAGGTGGCGGTGGAACTGTCGCAGGCGCTGACGACCCCGGGGCCGGCGGTCTAGAGCCGCCTCCCGGCCCGGCCCGGGGCCGGTGGGTCAGGTCCGAGCGCGGCCCCGGCCACCGCTCAACCGCGGGGCGCATCCCCGAACAGATCCACGGCACGGCGCACGTCCGACAGGCTCCGGGACAGTGCGCTCACCGAGCCGATGGCGCCCGCGATCAGCAGCAACGACCGGCGCAGCCGGGGGACTTCGGGGGTGCCGTGGGTCACCATCGCGGCGAGCGCGGCGAGTTCGTCCTCGGCGATGACCCGGTCCGGGAACTCGGCCGGGTGCGTGGCCAGTTCGCGGCGTAACCGGGACACCGCGGTCCGCAGTTCCACCACCCTCTGGTCCTCGCCGCTGCTGGTCACTGCCCTCTGCCCCAAGCTCCGCAACACAGCTCTCCCCCCTCGCGCTCCGCTGAGCGCGAGTGCGCGCTTCACCCGACCCGCGTTCCCTTGGCGCCGACCGGCCACCGCAGGACGCGCGGGTCAGTAAACGCCACCCGATGCGGCGTGCGCCACTGCGCGTACCGAAATTCAGCCCCTGGAAACCGTGCCGTCGCCGCCGGGTCAGGTATGCAGGACGTATGACGCAAAAGGAAGAACGGGCCGCGGACCAGGTGGTCGGCCTGCTTCTCGCGGCGGGCGGGGGCCGGCGGCTCGGCGGGCACCCCAAGGCACTGCTCGAACACCGGGGGCGGCCACTCGTCGAACACGCGGTCGGGGTACTGCGCGCGGCGGGCTGCGCGCGGGTGCACGTGGTCCTCGGGGCCGCCGCCGACGCCGTACGGGAGCGGGCGCGGCTGGAGGGGTGCGTGATCGTGACGAATCCCGAGTGGGAGCGGGGCATGGGCACGTCGCTGCGGGCCGGGCTCGGCTCACTCGCCGGGACGGGGGCGCGTGCCGCGCTGGCCTTCCTCGTCGATCAGCCCGGAATCGGGCCGGAGGCCGTGGCCCGGGTGCTCGCCGCGTACGAGGACGAGTCCTCGCTCGTCTGCGCCGCCTACGACGGCGTACGGGGCCATCCCGTCCTGTTCGGGGCCGCCCACTGGGCGGGCATCGCGGTGACTGCCACCGGCGACCGGGGGGCACGTGCCTATCTGAAGGAGCACGGGGAGGCGCTCACGCTCGTCGAGTGCGCGGACGTGGCCCGCCCGTTCGACATCGACACCCCGCAGGATCTCGCCCACCTCGAGTGAGGGACCTGGCACCGAGCGCCACCTTGCCTCGACGCGGAGAGTCCCGACATCAACAAATCATTGAACTTCCACGATGAGGAAACTAGTATCCACCGTTCAGAAGGACCCGGCCCGTCCGGGGCCGCGCCCGCCGTACCCGGTTCGACTGGCACCCGGTGCCAACGCTGAAGGAAGTGACCGCTCATGTCCGCACCAGCGCCGTCCCCGCTGGCCATCGTCGACGCCGAGCCCCTGCCACGGCAGGAGGAGGTCCTCACCGAGGCGGCGCTCGCCTTCGTGGCCGAACTGCACCGGCGGTTCACCCCGCGCCGTGACGAGCTCCTGGCCCGTCGCGCGCGGCGGCGGGCCGAGATCGCCCGCACCTCCTCGCTCGACTTCCTCCCGGAGACCGCCGCGATCCGCGCGGACGACTCCTGGAAGGTGGCCCCCTCCCCCGCGGCCCTGAACGACCGCAGGGTCGAGATCACCGGCCCGACCGACCGCAAGATGACCGTCAACGCCCTCAACTCGGGCGCCCGGGTCTGGCTCGCGGACTTCGAGGACGCCTCGGCGCCGACCTGGGAGAACGTCGTCCTCGGTCAGGTCAACCTGGCCGACGCCTACACCCGGAACATCGACTTCACCGACCCGGGATCCGGCAAGGCGTATGCCCTGAAGGCCGACGGCGAACTCGCCACGGTCGTCATGCGCCCGCGCGGCTGGCATCTGAACGAGCGTCATCTCGTCGACGCGGACGGCCGTCAGGTCCCCGGCGCCCTCGTCGACTTCGGCCTCTACTTCTTCCACAACGCCCAGCGCCTCCTCGACCTCGGCAAGGGCCCGTACTTCTACCTCCCGAAGACGGAGTCGCACCTGGAGGCCCGCCTCTGGAACGAGGTGTTCGTCTTCGCGCAGGATCATGTCGGCATCCCACAGGGCACCGTCCGCGCCACCGTGCTCATCGAGACGATCACGGCCGCGTACGAGATGGAGGAGATCCTCTACGAACTCCGCGACCACGCCTCGGGGTTGAACGCCGGCCGCTGGGACTACCTGTTCTCCATCGTCAAGAACTTCCGTGACGGCGGGCCCAGGTTCGTCCTGCCGGACCGCAACGCGGTCACCATGACCGCCCCGTTCATGCGGGCGTACACCGAACTCCTCGTCCGCACCTGTCACAAGCGCGGCGCGCACGCCATCGGCGGCATGGCGGCCTTCATCCCGTCCCGCCGCGACGAGGAGGTCAACAAGGTCGCCTTCGAGAAGGTGAAGGCCGACAAGGACCGCGAGGCGAACGACGGTTTCGACGGGTCGTGGGTGGCCCATCCGGACCTGGTGCCGATCGCCATGGCCTCCTTCGACGCCGTGCTCGGCGACCGGCCGAACCAGAAGGACCGGCTCCGCGAGGACGTCGACGTCAAGGCGGCCGATCTGATCGCCGTCGACTCGCTGGAGGCCAGGCCGACCTACCAGGGCCTGGTCAACGCCGTGCAGGTCGGCATCCGTTACATCGAGGCCTGGCTGCGCGGCCTCGGCGCGGTCGCCATCTTCAACCTGATGGAGGACGCGGCCACCGCCGAGATCTCCCGCTCGCAGATCTGGCAGTGGATCAACGCGGGGGTGGAGTTCGAGCACGCCGGCGACACGGTCAGGGCCACGCCCGAGCTGGCCCGCGAGGTCGCCGCCCGGGAACTGGCGGCGATCCGCGAGGAGATCGGCGAGGAGGCCTTCGCGGCCGGCCACTGGCAGCAGGCCCACGACCTGCTGCTGACGGTCTCGCTCGACGACGACTACGCGGACTTCCTCACCCTGCCGGCGTACGAGCAGCTCAAGGGCTGAGCGCCGGCCCGGACCCGAACGCTCACCTGTCCGAGTGGCCCAGGGACCTTCCCGGGGCCACTCGGTCGCGTACGAGCCTCTTCACCGCCGTCGGTTCCGGGAAGCCCTGTTCGCGGCGGTCCCAGACCACCTCGTCGTCGACCCGGACGACGAAGACCCCGCCACTGCCGGGTTTGAGGGCCAGCTCCGTCAGCTCGGTCTCGAAGGTCGTGAGCAGTTCCTGCCCCAGCCAGGCCGCGCGGGGCAGCCAACGGCACTGGGTGCAGTACTCGATCTCGACACGCCGACTCGGCTGACTCGACCGACCCGGCTCACTGGAATCACTCGGCTGACTCAGGCCGCTCGTGTCACTCAGGTCACTCATGTCGCCCACATCGCTCACGTCGCTCAGTTCGCTCGTCCGAGGTGTACCGACCAATCCTGTTCCGCGGCCGGCTTGCCGTGCAGGTCGGGGACCCGCTTGAGCCAGTCGGGCCGTCCTTGCCGCGTCCTCGCCGCGCGACGGGCCTCGTCGGCGGCGAGCTCCTCCGGCGCGGGGAAGTCGGTGGGCAGCCAGGCCGCGGAGGCCTCCACACGCGCGTGGAGGTACCGCACATACGCCTCCCGGACCGCGTCCGGGGACGCGAACCCCTCTTCGTCGGCCAGCCAGGCGTCCGGTACTTCCGCCACGATCCGGCGCAGCAGCTCCTCGGTCACCAGGGGCGCCAGTTCGGCGTCGGCGGCTCGGGTGTCCGGGGCGGAGTGCCCGAGCGCGTGGTGACGGAAGTCGTACGCCTTCCCGGGGTCGGCGCCCTCCCAGCGGTGGTGGAAGACGAGGGCGGCGCCGTGATCGATCAGCCACAGCCGCGGCGGGACGGTGCCGAACGTCGGCCAGACCATCAGGTTGGAGCTGTGGACCGTACGGTCGACGTTCACGGTCAGGGCGTCCAGCCAGACGATCCGCCCGGCCTCCAGCGGCTCCACCGGCCAGGACGCGGCGACCTCCGGGGTGAAGTCCTCGGCGCCCGGCAGGAAGTCCATCCCGAGGTTGAGCCCCGCGCTGGCGGTGTGCAGGTCCCGTACCTCCTGGTGCGGTTCGTGCTCCGCGATCGCCGGGTCGAAGTGCACGAGGACCAGTTCGGGGAAGCGCAGTCCGAGGGCGCGTGCCAGCTCACCGACGATCACCTCGGCGACGAGCGCCTTGCGGCCCTGCGCGGAGCCCGTGAACTTCACGACGTAGGTGCCCAGGTCGTCGGCCTCGACGATGCCGGGGACGGAGCCGCCGGACCGCAGGGGCTCGACGTAGCGGGTTGCGGTGACCTCTCTCAGCATTTCCAAGGCCCCACTGTCGCTTCCAGCCTCCGGCACGAAGTGAACATAGTAACCAGGCGGGACAGCCGACCAGGAGTGACCGAGCCACCGTCGCGTTCGGGCGGGGAGCGGGGTGAACACGGGCACGACCACGCCCGTACCCCTCACGGACACCGTCGATGAGCCCTTGTCACAGGCTCCGCCTAGGATGATCCCGATGAAGAGCCCCGAGCAGCGCCTTGCGC
>NZ_JBHWUU010000009.1:101002-141882 GCF_042737375.1 Streptomyces sp. NPDC060000 | reverse complement strand
GTACTCAGGAGAAAGTGACCGCCCGGAGCCCCTTACGCGCTGGCCAGTCGCCCTTTACTCTGATCCCTGCTCGGTAGTTACTCGTGAGTTAAACAAGAGCTGCCGTCAACAACAGTCGCGCGTCGAACGACGCCGCAACGAGCCAGCCGCACCGTCGCGGGTCCCGGAGGATGTCGTGAGCGACACACAGACACTGATCGAGAACCGTCCGCCGTCCGTCGCGGGCCTCTTCCTGGAGCGCGTGACGGCCACGCCCGACGCGGAGGCGTACCGGTACCCGGTGCCCTCCGCTTCCGGCGCGGGCCCCGACGACTGGAAGTCGCTGAGCTGGGCGCAGGCCGCCGAGCGGGTCTACGCGATCGCGGCCGGCCTCATCGAGCTGGGCGTACAGGCCGAGCAGCGCGTGGCGCTCGCCGCCTCGACCCGGCTCGAGTGGATCCTCGCCGACCTCGGCATCATGTGCGCCGGGGCCGCCACGACCACGGTCTACCCGCAGACGAACGCCGAGGAGTCGGCGTTCATCCTCTCGGACTCCGAGAGCAGGGTGCTGATCGCCGAGGACGCGGCCCAGCTCGCCAAGGCGGTCGAGAAGCGCGCCGAGCTGCCCGCCCTCACCCATGTGGTCGTGATCGACCCGGCCGGTGTCGAGACCGCCGACTGGATCCTCACCCTCGACGAGCTGGAGAGGCGCGGCGCCGCCCGGCTGGAGAAGGAAGCCGCGCTGATCAAGGAGCGGGTCGGCGCGATCACGAAGGACCAGCTCGCCACCCTCATCTACACCTCCGGCACCACGGGCCGGCCCAAGGGCGTCCGCCTGCCGCACGACAACTGGTCGTACATGGCGAAGGCGATCGCCGCGACCGGCCTGGTCGGCCCCGACGACGTGCAGTACCTGTGGCTGCCGCTCGCGCACGTCTTCGGCAAGGTCCTCACCTCCGGCCAGATCGAGGTGGGACACGTCACCGCCGTCGACGGCCGGGTCGACAAGATCATCGAGAACCTGCCGATCGTCCAGCCGACGTACATGGCCGCCGTGCCGCGCATCTTCGAGAAGGTCTACAACGGGGTCGCCGCCAAGGCCCGCGCGGGCGGCGGGGCCAAGTACAAGATCTTCCAGTGGGCCGCCGAGGTCTCCCGTGAGTACGCCAAGGCCGCGCAGGACAACTTCCGGCGCACCGGCACCGTCGCCGTCCCGTTCGCGCTCGGCGCCAAGCACAAGGTCGCCGACGCGCTCGTCTTCGCCAAGATCCGCGAGGCCTTCGGCGGCAACCTGCGCGCGTGTGTCTCCGGGTCGGCCGCCCTCGCGCCGGAGATCGGCTACTTCTTCGCCGGCGCCGGCATCCACATCCTCGAGGGCTACGGCCTGACGGAGTCCTCCGCGGCCTCCTTCATCAACCCCGGCGAGGCCTATCGCACCGGCACGGTCGGCAAGCCGCTGCCCGGCACCGAGGTGCGCATCGCCGACGACGGCGAGATCCTGCTGCGCGGCCCCGGCATCATGGAGGGCTACCACGGGCTCCCCGAGAAGACCGCCGAGGTCCTGGAGGCCGACGGCTGGTTCCACACCGGCGACATCGGCGAACTGTCGCCCGACGGTTACCTGCGCATCACCGACCGCAAGAAGGACCTCATCAAGACGTCCGGCGGCAAGTACATCGCGCCCGCCGAGGTCGAGGGACAGTTCAAGGCGGTGTGCCCGTATGTCTCCAACATCCTCGTGCACGGCGCCGACCGGAACTTCTGCACGGCGCTCATCGCCCTCGACGAGGTCTCGCTCCTCGACTGGGCGAAGGACAACGGACTGGCCGGGAAGTCGTACGCGGAGGTCGTCGCCGCGCCCGTCACCGTGGAGCTCATCGACGGCTACGTCAAGCAGCTCAACGAGGGCCTCCAGCGCTGGCAGACCGTCAAGAAGTTCCGGCTGCTGCCCCGGGACCTGGACGTGGAGCACGGCGAGATCACGCCGAGCCTGAAGCTGAAGCGGCCCGTCGTCGAGCGGGAGTACAAGCACCTGATCGACGAGATGTACGCGGGGTCGCGCGAGGCGTAGCGCCGGGCGTAACGCGGCGTACCGCGGGGCGGGGCGGCGCGAGGTGCGATGCGGGGGCGGTAGCCCGCCCCGGCACGCGGCCGCCTGCGACGCGGCCGCCCGGGCCGCCTGCGAGGCGGGCGCGCGACGCATGGTGCGAGGGCGCTTGCCGTGGCGCGACGGCGCGAGGGGGAGCGCGGCGCCGCGGGTGTCGCGCGGGGCGGGGGCGGAGCCCGAATGCTCGGATTCCGCCCCTCAAGCGTGCGTCATCGAACACGCGCGTGCACATGCGTAGCACGGTTCTCGGCAAGGACGGCCCACTTCGGTAACCCACCGCTCATGGCCGGGACCGGTCTGTCACCCTGTGGACATCCGAACTGTCCGGGGAGCTGCGCATGGGGGCCATTCCGACGCAACGGGAGACCGCCTCCCGTGCCCACGGCGCGCCCGCGCCCCCGAGTGCGCTCCCGTCCACCCGCGCGACCCTGACCGGAAGTCCCCTCGCGCCCGGCGCCGCCCGCGGGCTGGTGCGCGCCGCGCTGACGGAGTGGGCCGGCCTCGGCCTGCTCGGTGCCGAGGAACCCGGCGAGCGCCTCACACAGGACGCGGCACTCGTCGTCAGCGAGCTCGTCACCAACGCCGTCGTGCACGCCGGCACCGACGTCGGGCTGGAATGCCGGCTGGAGGAGGACCCCGAGCACCCCGGCGGCAGCCGCGCGGTCGTCGTCGAGGTCTGCGACCACCACCCCTCCCGCGCCCCTCGTGACGGCGCCCTCGAACCGTCGTACGGGACGCCGGAGTACGGCCGCGGTCTGCGCCTGGTCGCCGCGCTCGCCGACGCCTGGGGGGTGACGTACCGCAGGGGGGCGAAGACGGTCTGGGCCCGGCTGCTGCCGACGACCGCCGAGCCCGACGAACCCGTCCTCACCTTTCACCCCGGCCGCCTGCTCGACGGGTCCCCCGACCACGCCCTCGGCCCTGCTCCCGCTGCCGCGCCGGGTCTGCTCGAAGCCCTGGCCCCCGAGCCCCGGCCGGTCGGGGGCCAGGACCGGGACTGGCTCAACCGCGGTGCCCTCTCGTTCCTCGCGGAGGCGTCCGACCTGCTCGCCGGGCAGCTCGACGAGGATCTGGTGGCCGCGCTGACCGGCCAGCTGCTCGTGCCGCGGCTCGCCGACTGGTGCGCGGTGTGGCTGGAGGACGAGGTGAGCGGGCGCGGTGAGTGGGCCGGCGGGCCCGGGCCGCGGCTGGCCCGGGTCTGGCACGGCTGCGAGAGCCGGGTCGAGGAGCTGCGCCGGGCCCTGGAGAAGGATCCGCCGTGTCCGCCCGACGGCGGTCCGCGCTCCGGGCCCGAGCCCTTTCCCTGGCCCGGCGCGGTGCTTGGCCCGCACGGCGCGGCCCTCGCGTACCGGCTGATCGCGGGCGGCCGGCCGCTGGGCACCCTGGTCATCGGGCAGACCGGACTGCCGGCCTTCCCCGACGAGGTCACCGGGCTCGTCGAGGATCTCGGCCGCCGGGTGGCGCTGGCGATCGGCGCGGCACGTCAGTACGCCCGCCAGGCCACCATCAGCGCCGTTCTGCAACGGGGGCTGCTGCCCGGCGCGGTCGCCGAGATCCCCGGGGTGCGCAGCGCCCTCGTCTACGAGCCCCGCGAGCAGGGCGGGCCGAGCGGCGACTTCTACGACCTGTTCCCGGCGGGGGACGGCCGCTGGTGCTTCGCGGTGGGCGATGTGCAGGGCAAGGGCCCGGAGGCGGCCGTCGTGATCGGTCTGGCCCGCCCCTGGCTGCGGCTGCTGGCCCGCGAGGGGTACGGCGTCGCCGACGTCCTGGACCGGCTCAACCAGCTGCTCCTCGACGACGCGACCGAGGTCGCCGACGCCGCCGCCCGCGCCTTCGTCGGCCCCGCCGGGCCGGGAGACGGCCCGCAGACCCGCTTCCTCTCCCTCCTCTACGGCGAACTGGCCCCCTTCGAGGGAGGCGTCCGCTGCACGCTCGCCTCCGCCGGGCACCCGCTGCCGCTGCTGCTCGGGCCGGACGGCTCGGTCGCCACGGCCGGGCGTCCGCAGACCCTCCTCGGGGTCATCGAGGACGTCATGTACACCTGCGACAGCCTGGAGCTGCGGCCCGGCGACAGCCTGTTGTGCGTCACCGACGGCGTCACGGAACGGCGGTCGGGCTCCCGGCAGTTCGACGACGAGGACGGCCTCGCCGCCGCGCTTGCGGGCTGCGTCGGACTGGACGCGGAGCGGCTCGCGGAGCGGATCCGGCGACTGGTGCACGAGTTCGGCGAACAGCCGCCCGAGGACGACCTGGCGCTGCTGGTACTGCAGGCGGAATAGACACCGCCCCGGCCCATCCACCCGGACCCATCCCCAGGACCCATCCACCCATCCCCCATGCCCAGCCGCGCAGGCCCCGTCGGGCCTCCACCCAGGCCCAGTCGGTTCTCCACCCAGGCCCAGTCGGGCCTCCACCCAGGCTCCTCGGTCCGGGCCGGCCTCCGTCGGCGGGCAGGTGAGGGCCGTGGGCGGCGGGTGGGCGGGGGAGACGGGGTGGCCGGAGTCACGGATGTATCGTCCGGTTTGTGCTGAAGGCGACGAATGCCGCATCCGACCCGCCCACCCGTCGACGCGTTCTGATCGTCGGCGCGGGGTTCGGGCTGACCGTGACCGCCTGTGGCCGTGACACCGAGCCGCCCGAGGACGCCCGCGGGCCCGGCTTCCACGGGCTGCGTCAGGCCGGGGTGACGACCCCGCGCCAGTCCACCGTGCTGCTCCTCGCGTACGACCTCGATCCCGCCCTGCGGGGCGCGGCGGGCGCGCGTGAGCTGAAGGCGGTGCTCGGCACGTGGACGAACGCCCTCACGCAGACGCTGGGGTCGGCCGGCTCGCGCGCCGCCCGTCTCACCGCCACCCTCGGTGTCGGCCCGGCGCTGCCGGCGCGCCTCGGTCTGCGTGCCCCGGCCGCCCTGCGCGATCTGCCGCCGTTCACGGGTGACCGTCTCGACCCCGCCCGCTGCGGCGGCGATCTGCTCGTACAGCTCTGCGCCGACAGCGCGGAGACCACCGAGGCGACCGCCGAGACCCTGACCCAGCTGGCCGGGGACACCCTGCGCCCACGCTGGCGGCAGGACGGTTTCCTGCCCCCGTCCCCCGGCGGCGGCACGCCGCGCAATCTGCTCGGCTTCAAGGACGGGCCCGCCAACCCCACCCCCGAGGAGTGCGAACGCTGGGTGTGGTCGGGCAACGCCACCTTTCTCGTCGTACGCCGGATCCGGCTGCGCATCGAGGACTTCGCGCGGCTCGCCGAGCACCGGCAGGAGGAGATCGTCGGCCGTCGGCGCGAGACCGGCGGCCCGCTGGACGGCGGCCCCGAGGAGGCCGGGGCCGACCTCTCCGCCAGGACCCCGCAGGGCGCGTACGTCACCCCGGCGCGAGCCCATGTCCGGACCGTCGACCCCCGCCTCGACGCGGGGGCCCGGATGCTGCGCCGCGGCTACTCCTACGCCGACGGCCCCACCGACCAGGGCCTGCTGTTCCTGGCGTTCATGCGGGACCCCGCGCTGTTCGCCCGGGTGCAGCGCCGGATGGCCGCCCAGGACGAGCTGAGCGGCTTCGCCGAGGCCCGGGGCTCGGCGGTGGCCTACATCCTGCCGGGGGCCCGCCCGGGACACCCGCTCGGAGCGGAGCTGCTGGGCTGAAGGTCGGCCCGGTGCCCGTACGGTGCCAGTGCCAGTGCCAGTGCCGGTGCCGGTGCCGGTCCCCGCGCCGGGGTCGGGGCGGGGGCGGCGGGTGTGGTGCGGGCGTGCGGGACAATGGGCGGTATGCCTTCCGCACTTCCCGACGGTGAGCCGGTCCCCGACGACGGCGCACTCCCCACGCACGCGCTGGCCGGCGCCGCCGACCGCCCCCTCGGGTTCTATCTGCACGTCCCGTACTGTGCGACCCGCTGCGGCTACTGCGACTTCAACACCTACACCGCGACCGAGCTGCGCGGCTCCGGCGGTGTGCTCGCCTCCCGCGAGAACTACGCCGACACCCTGATCGACGAGGTCCGGCTGGCCCGCAAGGTCCTCGGCGACGACCCGCGCGAGGTCCACACGGTCTTCGTCGGCGGCGGCACGCCGACCCTGCTGGCCGCCTCCGACCTGGTACGGATGCTGGGCGCGATCCGCGAAGAGTTCGGTCTCGCGGCGGACGCGGAGGTGACGACGGAGGCCAACCCGGAGTCCGTCGACCCCGCCTATCTGGCCACCCTGCGCCAGGGCGGCTTCAACCGGATCTCCTTCGGCATGCAGAGCGCCCGGCAGCATGTGCTGAAGGTCCTCGACCGCACGCACACCCCCGGCCGGCCCGAGCGGTGCGTGGCCGAGGCCCGGGCGGCGGGCTTCGACCACGTCAACCTGGACCTGATCTACGGCACTCCGGGGGAGTCGGACGACGACTGGCGGGCCTCGCTGGACGCCGCCCTGGGAGCCCGCCCCGACCATGTCTCGGCGTACGCGCTGATCGTCGAGGAGGGCACGCAGCTCGCCCGCCGGATCCGCCGGGGCGAGGTCCCGATGACCGACGACGACGTCCACGCCGACCGCTATCTGATCGCCGAGGAGACCCTCTCCGCGGCGGGCTACGAGTGGTACGAGGTGTCGAACTGGGCCACCTCGGAGGCGGCCCGCTGCCTGCACAACGAGCTGTACTGGCGCGGCGCCGACTGGTGGGGCGCGGGCCCGGGCGCGCACTCCCACGTGGGCGGCGTGCGCTGGTGGAACGTCAAACACCCGGGGGCCTACGCGGCGGCGCTCGCGGCGGGCCGGTCGCCGGGGGCCGGACGCGAGCTTCTGCCGGACGAGGACCGGCGGGTGGAGCGGATCCTGCTGGAGCTGCGGCTGCGGGAGGGCGTACCCCTGGACCTGCTGCGGCCGCAGGGGCTCGCGGCATCGCGGCGGGCCCTGGCGGACGGGCTGCTCGACAGCGGTCCCTACGAGGAGGGGCGCGCCGTGCTCACCCTGCGCGGGCGGCTGCTGGCGGACGCGGTGGTGCGGGACCTGGTGGACTGAGCCCCGGAACCGGCGGACGGCCGGGGACTCAGGACACGGTCACGAAGTCGATCAGTTCCTCGACCCGCCCCAGCAGCTCCGGCTCGAGGTCCCGGTAGGACCCCACCCGCTTCAGGATCGCCTGCCAGACCGCCCCGGTGTTCTCCGGCCAGCCCAGTGCCCGGCACACGCCCGTCTTCCAGTCCTGGCCGTGCGGTACCCGCGGCCAGGCCTCGATCCCGACTGCCGACGGTTTCACGGCCTCCCAGATGTCGATGTACGGGTGGCCGACGACCAGGGCGTGCTCGCTCGTGACCGACCGCGCGATGCGCCACTCCTTCGTGCCGGGGACGAGGTGGTCCACCAGGACGCCCAGCCTGGCGTCCGGGCCCGGCGCGAACTCGGCGACGATCGACGGCAGGTCGTCCACGCCCTCCAGGTACTCCACGACCACGCCCTCCACGCGCAGGTCGTCGCCCCACACCTTCTCGACCAGCTCGGCGTCGTGCCGGCCCTCGACGTAGATACGGCCGGCGCGGGCGACACGCGCGCGTGCGCCGGGGACGGCGACCGAACCGGAGGCGGTACGGCTGGGACGTACGGGACCGCCGGAGGGAGGCCGTACGAGGGTCACGACCCTGCCCTCCAGCAGGAAGCCGCGCGGCTCGAGCGGGAACACCCGGTGCTTGCCGAAGCGGTCCTCCAGGGTCACCGTGCCCGCCTCGCAGCGGATCACCGCCCCGCAGAACCCGGTGCCGGGCTCCTCCACCACCAGGCCGGGCTCGGCCGGGACCTCGGGGACCGGCTTCGGCTTCTTCCAGGAAGGGGTCAGGTCGGTGTGGTACTGGCGCATTCGGATGACGATAGGAGAAGTCCGGGGCCGGTCAGGGCGACACGCCGAAACGGGCGCTCAGGGCGTCCCGTTGCGCCCGTACGAAGGCGGCGTCCACCACCGCCCCGTGACCGGGTACGTACAGCGCGTCCTCGCCGCCGAGATCGAGGAGACGGTCGAGGGCGGCGGGCCAGTGGGACGGTACGGCGTCCGGTCCTGCCTGCGGCTCGCCGGACTCCTCGACGAGGTCGCCGCAGAACACCGCCCCGGGACTGCCGGGGACGAGGACCACCAGGTCGTGGGCGGTGTGACCGGGCCCGACGTTCGCCAGCAGGACCTGTCGGCCGTCGCCCAGGTCGAGGGTCCACTCGCCGGAGACGAGGTGCCGGGGCCGGACGAGCGTGTCCGCGGCCTCCGTCGCCGCCGCCTCGTCGAGACCGTTGCGCACCGCGTCCGCCCGCAGCTCCTCGGCCGGCACGGTGTCCACGCCCACCGCCCCGAAGACCTCCGCGCCGGCGAAGGCCGCCGCACCGAACGCATGGTCGAAATGCGGGTGGGTGAGCGCGAGATGGGTCACACGGCCACCGGCGAGTTCCTCGGCGTGGGCCCGCAGCCGCACCCCCTCCGCCAGGCTCGATCCCGCGTCGATCATGAGGACCGCACCCGCCCCGACGACCAGCCCCGCCGTGCAGTCCCAGCCCGGCAGCCGGACCCGCCCCACTCCGGCCGCGACCCGCTCCCATCCGAGCTCTTCCCAAGTCACCGTCATACCGCGACGCTAGCCCTACGACGTTGCGCCAGGGGCCTACCTTGCCCCGGGTGTACCCCACAGCCGTACACTGGGCCGGGGAACGCTGGCACTCGGATGTGAAGAGTGCCAGGCGAGGCACCCAGGGGACTGGGGACGACTGCTGGAGGTGTGCGCGCGATGCTGAGTGAACGCAGGCTCCAGGTGCTGCGCGCCATCGTCCAGGACTACGTCGGCACCGAGGAACCCGTGGGGTCGAAGGCGCTCACCGAGCGGCACAGCCTCGGTGTCTCCCCGGCGACGGTCCGCAACGACATGGCCGCCCTGGAGGACGAGGGGTACATCGCCCAGCCGCACACCAGTGCCGGGCGGATCCCCACGGACAAGGGCTACCGGCTGTTCGTCGACAAGCTGGCCGGCGTCAAGCCGATGACCGGTCCCGAGCGGCGGGCCATCCAGAACTTCCTCGACGGCGCCGTCGACCTCGACGACGTGGTGGCCCGGACCGTACGGCTGCTCGCGCAGCTCACCCGGCAGGTCGCCGTCGTGCAGTACCCGTCCCTGACCCGTTCGACCGTGCGGCACGTGGAGCTTCTCTCGCTCGCGCCCGCGCGCCTGATGCTCGTGCTGATCACGGACACCGGGCGGGTCGAGCAGCGGATGGTGGACTGCCAGGCACCCTTCGGGGAGACCTCGCTGGCGGATCTACGCGCGCGGCTCAACAGCCGGGTCGCGGGCCGCCGGTTCGCGGACGTGCCGCATCTGGTGGAAGATCTGCCGGACGCCTTCGAGGCCGAGGACCGAGGCACGGTCACGACGGTGCTCTCCACTCTGCTGGAGACGCTCGTCGAGGAGAACGAGGAGCGGCTGATGATCGGCGGTACCGCCAATCTGACCCGCTTCGGACATGACTTTCCCCTCACCATCCGGCCCGTTCTGGAGGCACTGGAGGAGCAGGTCGTGCTCCTCAAGCTCCTTGGCGAGGCGGGGGATTCGGGCATGACCGTACGCATCGGTCACGAGAACGCCTATGAGGGACTCAACTCCACTTCCGTGGTGTCGGTCGGCTACGGTTCGGGCGGCGAGGCAGTCGCCAAGCTCGGCGTGGTCGGACCGACCCGCATGGATTACCCGGGAACGATGGGAGCGGTACGCGCAGTGGCACGGTACGTCGGACAGATCCTGGCGGAGTCGTAAGTGGCCACGGACTACTACGCCGTCCTCGGCGTGCGCCGCGACGCGTCGCAGGAAGAGATCAAGAAGGCCTTCCGGCGGCTCGCACGCGAGCTGCACCCGGACGTCAATCCGGATCCGAAGACCCAGGAGCGGTTCAAGGAGATCAACGCCGCTTACGAGGTGTTGTCGGATCCGCAGAAGAAGCAGGTCTACGACCTCGGCGGCGACCCGCTGTCGCAGTCGGGGGGCGGTGGCGCGGGCGGCTTCGGCGCCGGTGGCTTCGGGAACTTCTCGGACATCATGGACGCGTTCTTCGGGACGGCGTCGCAGCGCGGTCCGCGCTCGCGCACCCGGCGCGGCCAGGACGCGATGATCCGGCTGGAGATCGACCTCGAGGAGGCGGCCTTCGGCACCACCAAGGACCTCCAGGTCGACACGGCGATCGTCTGCACCACGTGCAGCGGCGAGGGCGCCGCCCCCGGAACCACGGCCCAGACGTGCGACATGTGCCGCGGCCGCGGTGAGGTGTCGCAGGTGACACGGTCCTTCCTGGGCCAGGTCATGACCTCGCGCCCGTGCCCGCAGTGCCAGGGCTTCGGCACCGTGGTGCCGACCCCGTGCCCGGAGTGCGCGGGCGACGGACGGGTGCGGTCGCGCCGCACGCTGACCGTGAAGATCCCGGCCGGTGTCGACAACGGCACCAGGATCCAGCTCGCGGGCGAGGGTGAGGTCGGCCCCGGCGGCGGCCCCGCCGGTGACCTGTACGTCGAGATCCACGAGTTGCCGCACGCGATGTTCCAGCGGCGCGGTGACGATCTGCACTGCACGGTGACGCTGCCGATGACCGCGGCGGCGCTCGGCACCAAGGTGCCGCTGGAGACGCTGGACGGGATGGAAGAGGTCGACATCCGGCCCGGCACCCAGTCCGGCCAGTCGATCCCCCTGCACGGCCGGGGCGTCACGCATCTGCGCGGCGGGGGGCGTGGTGACCTCATCGTGCATGTCGAGGTCCAGACGCCGAGCAAGCTCGACCCCGAGCAGGAGCGGGTGCTGCGGGAGCTGGCCAAACTGCGGGGTGAGGAGCGGCCCATCGGGCAGTTCCAGCCCGGGCAGCAGGGGCTGTTCTCCCGGCTGAAGGACGCGTTCAACGGGCGGTGACGGTGGCTGCGCGGGGGCTGTTTCCGCCCCCGCCGCCCCTTCCCCTCCCGCCCCTGGGGGCTGCGCCCCCAGACCCCCGCTTCGGCGCTGAACCGGCGGCCTCGTCCTCGAGTTCCCCCTGAGAGGGGACCCCCGGACGGGCTGAAGAGCTGGCACGTGCCAATGGGAAGGGCCGATTCGGACTTGTTCGGAGGACGTGACAACATGCCGTCATGTCCTCCGCACTGACCGATCTCTTCCCTCATCCGATCGTGCAGGCCCCCATGGCGGGCGGTGTCTCCCTCCCGCGGCTGACGGCCGCCGTGTGCGAGGCCGGTGGGCTCGGATTCCTGGCCGCCGGGTACAAGACGGCGGACGGCCTGTACCAGGAGATCAAGCAACTGCGGAGCCTCACGACCCGTCCCTTCGGCGTGAACCTCTTCATGCCGCAGCCGGAGAACGCGGAGAGGGGCGCCGTCGAGGTCTACGCCCACCAGCTGGCCGGTGAGGCCGCCTGGTACGAGACCGAGCTCGGCGACCCGGACAGCGGCCGCGACGACGGCTACGACGCGAAGCTCTCGGTGCTGCTGGACAACCCGGTGCCCGTGGTGTCGTTCCACTTCGGCGTCCCGAGCGGCGAAACGCTGGCGTCCCTGCGGCGCGCGGGAACGTTCACCCTGGTCACGGCGACCACCACCGAGGAGGCCCTGGCGGTGGAGCGGGCCGGCGCGGACGCGGTGATCGTGCAGGGCGTGGAGGCCGGCGGGCACCAGGGCACCCACCGGGACAACCCCGAGACCGACGGCTCCGGCATCGGACTGCTCGCGCTGATCGCCCAGGTCCGCGGATCCGTGAACCTGCCGGTCGTCGCCGCGGGCGGGCTCATGCGCGGCAGCCAGATCGCCGCGGTCCTCGCGGCAGGCGCGAGCGCGGCCCAGCTGGGCACCGCGTTCCTCGTCACGCCCGAGTCCGGCGCGCACGCCCTGCACAAGCAGGCGCTGACCAACCCCCTCTTCGTGCGCACCGAACTGACCCGCGCCTTCTCCGGCCGACCGGCCCGCGGCCTGGTCAACCGCTTCCTGCGCGAGCACGGCCCGTACGCGCCCGCCGCCTACCCGGAGGTCCACCACCTCACCGCGCCGCTGCGCAAGGCGGCCGCGCGGGCGGGCGACGCGCAGGGCATGGCGCTCTGGGCGGGACAGGGCCACCGGCTGGCCCGCGAGCTGCCCGCCGGGCAACTGGTGGAGGTCCTGGTGTCCGAAATCGCCGCGGCCCGGACAGCGTTGTCGGAGTACCCGGCCGGTGACGGCGGTCTCTCATGACCGCGCCCGTCTTCGTCGTCGACGAATTCCCGGCCTCCCGCTCCACGATGGTGCTGGACGGCCCCGAGGGCCGGCACGCCGTCTCCGTGAAGCGGCTGCGGACCGGCGAGGAGGTCGTCCTCACCGACGGCGCCGGACGCTGGGCGCGGGGCGAGGTCGCCGCCGCGGAGGGCAGGGACCGGCTGGTGGTGAGCCTGGGAGAGGTGATCGAGGAGCCCGCCGAGTCGCCCCGGATCACCGTCGTCCAGGCCCTGCCGAAGGGCGACCGGGGTGAGCTGGCCGTCGAGACGATGACCGAGACCGGCGTCGACGCGATCGTGCCGTGGGCGGCCTCGCGCTGCATCACCCAGTGGAAGGGCGAGCGCGGCGCGAAGGCGCTCGCCAAGTGGCGGGCCACCGCCCGCGAGGCCGGCAAGCAGTCCCGCCGGGTCCGTTTCCCCGAGGTCGCCGAGGCGTCGACGTCCCGGCAGGTGGCGGCGCTGCTCGCCCGGGCCGACTTCGCCGCCGTCCTGCACGAGGACCGCGACTACGGCAGTGCGCCCCTCGCCACCGCCGAACTCCCCACCGGGGGTGAGATCGTGCTCGTGGTGGGACCCGAAGGGGGCGTCTCGCCCGACGAGTTGGCGCTCTTCGAGGAGGCGGGCGCGAAGGCGTACCGGCTCGGGCGGAGCGTCCTGCGCACCTCGACAGCCGGTACGGCGGCCGCGTCCCTGATCATGGGCAGGACCGGTCGCTGGTCCTGACCCCCATCGGTCCGCCCATCGGGAGAAAACCGTGGAATTCGCCCAAGTAAGGCTGCTGGTCACCGACTTCGCCGCCTGCTACCACTTCTACGCCGACGTCCTCGGGCTCAAGCCGCAGTCGGGGGCGGAGCACGGACCGTACGAGAAGTTCTCTCCCGCTACCGGCTCGACGGGGATCGCCATCCAGGACCGGGCGATGATGGCGCGGGTGCTCGGCGAACTGGGCGGTGCGGCGAACGGTCACCGGTCCCTGGTGGCCCTGCGCGTCGACGACCTGGACGCCACCTGTGCGCGGATCACCGCCCGCGGCGCCACCCTGATCCACGGCCCCGCCCCGATGACCGACCGGATGCGCGTCGCCCACCTCAAGGACCCTGAGGGCAATCTGGTGGAACTTCAGGAGTGGCTCCTGCTGATTGGCTGAGCGCGACGGTGGTGAACAACTCCCAGCCGTTCAACTCCCCTTCCAGTGGCAGCAGTTCCCGATTGACGGCCTCGTCGACCAGGGCGCGCACCACACCGGGTCTGTTCAGGTTGAGGTGATGGTGGCGGTCGCCCACCCCGCCGCTGTGCCCGTAGGCGACGCTGCCCACGTAACGCCCTTCACCGGCCTGGAAGACGATGTGGGTGCGCACGCCGTCCCGGTGCAGGGTGAGGACCTCCTGGCACGGCCGTCCGTCCCCGTGCCGGTGGCGGACCGTCCACACATAGGTGGTCGACTCGTCCACGACGAGGGTCCTCCGGCGCCGTTTGTCGTTCATGCCTCCACGGTAGAACCCGCGCGGAATGTGACCGCATACGGGCTACCGCACCGCCTGCCCGAGTGGCACGCTGCCGTCCATGGGGGCATTGAGGCGTATTTGGCTTCTCCCGGTGGTGGCCGGGGCGGCGATCGGCGTCGTGGCGTGCGAGCCGGGCGGGTTGAGCACCATGTCCGTGGCGTACACCACCGACGAGGCCGCGACGGCCGAGATCCAGCGGCGGGACGTGGACGTGCGCTGGCTGACCTGCACGGCCCAGTACAAGGACCAGCGGAAGGCGGGGACCGTCGCCTCCGTGGACTGCCGGGGAAAGACCGCCGACGGGCGGGACATCACGGTCAAGGGGCAGGTCGCACGGGCGGTCGACGGGGCCTGTGTACGGGGGGATCTCACCGCTGTCGTCGGCAAGAAGCAGTTGTTCCGGGTGAGCGGGCTCGGTGACTGCAAGTCCGCGACGCCCTCGCCGGTCAGCCCGTCCGGTTCCGCCCGCCCGGGCGCCCGCCCGACGGTCACCGTGACCGTCACCGTCACCGAGACGATGGGCGGAGGCGGGAACGGAGGCGGCGGAGGGAAGTGATCGAAAGCCCTGACCTGCGGTCCCGCCCTTGCATACAGTGATCCGGTGACCCAGTCCGCGACGCCTGCCGCATACCTCCGATTCCCCCACCTGCACGGCGACTTGGTGGCCTTCACCGCCGAGGACGACGTGTGGCTGGCCCCCCTCGACGGCGGGCGCGCCTGGCGCGTCAGCGCCGACAACAGGCCGGTGACCCTGCCGCGTATCTCACCCGACGGCACCATGGTCGCCTGGACCTCCGCCCGCGACGGCGCCCCCGAGGTGCACATCGCCCCCGTCGACGGCGGCCCGTCGACCCGGCTGACGTACTGGGGGAGCCGGCAGACCCGGGTGCGGGGCTGGACCCCGGACGGTCAGGTCCTCGCCGTCAGCACCCACGACCAGGCGACCCTGCGACGCAGCTGGGCCCGCGCCGTCCCCGTCGACGGCGGCCCGGCGACGACCCTGCCGTACGGGCCGGTCGGCACGGTCGCCCACGGCCCGCACACCGTGCTGCTGTCCGCGTCGATGGGCCGCGAGGCCGCCCACTGGAAGCGCTACCGGGGCGGTACGGCGGGCAGGTTGTGGATCGACCGGGAGGGCGACGGGGAGTTCGTCCGGCTGCACGAGGAGCTGGACGGCAACATCGAGTACCCGGTGTGGGCAGGGGAGCGCTTGGCGTTCCTGTCCGACCACGAGGGCACGGGGGCCCTGTACTCCTCCCTCGCCGACGGGTCCGACCTACGGCGGCACACCCCCCTCGAAGGCTTCTACGCCCGGCACGCCGCCGGTGACGGCACCCGGGTCGTGTACATGTCCGCGGGCGAGCTGTGGCTGCTCGACGACCTCGACGGCGCCGAACCGCGTCGGCTCGACAGCCGCCTCGGCGGGCAGCGCGCCGACCGCCGCCCCTACCCGGTGAGTGCCGCCCGGTGGCTGGGCGCCGCCGCACCCGACCACACCGCGCGCGGCAGCGCCGTGGAGGTACGCGGAGCCGTGCACTGGGTGACCCACCGCAGCGGACCGGCCCGCGCGCTCGCCGCCGAACCCGGCGTCCGGGCCCGGCTGCCGCGCACCTTCCGCACGGAGGGCGAGGAATGGGTCGTGTGGGTGACGGACGCCGAGGGGGAGGACGCGCTGGAGTTCGCCCCGGCCACCGGGCCGGCCCCCGGCGCCTCCCCGCGCCGGCTCGCCGCCGGACGGCTCGGCCGGGTCCTGGAGCTCGCCATGGCGCCCGACGGCAGCCGGGCCGCCGTCGCCGCGCACGACGGGCGGCTGCTGCTCGTCGAGCGGGAGTCCGGTGAGGTCCGCGAGGTCGACAGCAGCCCCGACGGCGAGGTGTCCGACCTGGTCTTCTCACCCGACTCGGCATGGCTGGCCTGGTCGCACCCCGGGCCGCGCCCGCTCAGCCAGCTCAAGCTCGCCAACGTCACCGACCTGTCGGTCACCGAGGCGACCCCGCTGCGCTTCCGGGACTACGCGCCCGCCTTCACCCTCGACGGCAGGCACCTCGCGTTCCTCTCCGCGCGCGCCTTCGACCCGGTCTACGACGAGCACGTCTTCGATCTCTCCTTCGTGGCCGGCGCCCGCCCGCACCTCATCACCCTCGCGGCGACCACCCCGTCCCCCTTCGGCCCGCAGCGGCACGGCAGGCCCTTCGAGGCCCCCGACAAGGACGAGACGCCCGACAGCGAGGGCATCCCGACCACCCGTATCGACCTCGAAGGCCTCGCCGACCGGATAGTCCCCTTCCCGGTGGAGGCCGGCCGCTACTCCGGCCTCGCCGCGGCGAAGGACGGCGTCCTGTGGCTGCGGCACCCCGTGCGCGGTGTCCTCGGCGCCTCCCGCGCCACCCCGGACGACCCCGACCCGCACACCGAACTCGAGCGCTACGACCTCGCCCAGCAGCGCATCGAACACCTCGCCGCCGACGCCGACGGCTACGAGGTCAGCGGCGACGGCAAGCGGCTGCTGCTGTGGACCGACGGCAAGCTCAAGGTCGTCCCGAGCGACCGGCGCGCCTCGGGCGACGAGGACAGCGACAGCAACATCACCGTCGACCTCGGCCGGGTCCGCCGCAGCGTCGACCCAACCGCCGAGTGGCGGCAGATGTACGACGAGACCGGCCGGATCATGCGGGACAACTTCTGGCGGCCCGATCTGGGCGGAGTCGACTGGGACGGCGTCCTCGACCGCTACCGGCCCGTGCTGGAGCGGGTCGCGACCCACGACGACCTCGTCGACCTGCTGTGGGAGGTGCACGGCGAACTCGGTACCTCGCACGCCTACGTCACACCGCGCGGCGGCCACGGCGGCCGCGCCCGGCAGGGCCTGCTGGGCGCGGACATCTCCCGTCACCCCGACGGCAGCTGGCGCATCGACCGGATCCTGCCCTCGGAGACCTCCGACCCCGACGCGCGCTCCCCGCTGGCCGCACCCGGCGTCGCGGTGCGGGCCGGTGACGCGATCGTCGCCGTCGGCGGGCAGCAGGTGGACCCGGTCACCGGGCCCGGACCGCTGCTCGCAGGCACCGCGGGCAGGATCGTCGAGCTGACGATCTCGCCGTCCGGCGGGGGCGAGCCGAGGCACGCCGTCGTCGTCCCCGTCGCGGACGAGGAGACGCTGCGCTACCACGCGTGGGTGTCGGACCGGCGGGCCTATGTGCACGAGGCCTCCGGCGGCCGGCTGGGGTATCTGCACGTGCCCGACATGCAGGCGCCCGGGTGGGCCCAGATCCACCGTGACCTGCGGGTGGAGGTCACGCGGGAGGGGCTGGTCGTGGACGTGCGGGAGAACCGGGGCGGCCACACCTCCCAACTGGTCGTCGAGAAGCTCGCCCGGCGCATCGTCGGCTGGGACCTGCCGCGCGGGATGCGGGCGTCCAGCTATCCGGAGGACGCGCCCCGGGGGCCCGTCGTCGCCGTCGCCAACGAGTTCTCCGGGTCCGACGGGGACATCGTCAACGCGGCGATCAAGGCGCTCGGGATCGGGCCGGTGGTGGGCACGCGTACGTGGGGCGGGACGATCGGGATCGACAGCAGGTACCGGTTGGTCGACGGGACGCTCGTCACGCAGCCCAAGTACGCGTTCTGGCTGGAGGGGTACGGGTGGGGCGTGGAGAACCACGGCGTCGATCCCGACGTCGAGGTGGTCACCCGGCCCCAGGACTACGCGGCCGGACGGGACGTCCAGCTGGACGAGGCGGTGTCGCTGGCGCTGGCCGCTCTGCGCGAGACGCCGGCGAAGACGCCTCCGCTGCTGCCGGGGTCATAGCTCACCCGGCGTCGGTGCGACCGTCTCCGGAGGCTGCCGCCCCCAGACCCCCGCTTCGGCCTGAACGGCCTCGTCCTCAAGCGCCGGACCGGCTGGAGCAGGCCACCCCCGCTACCATGCCCCCGTACTGATCAACCGTCCGAGGAGGAACTCGCATGGCAGGGGAAGCGCAGGACGACTGTCTGTTCTGCAAGATCGTCGCGGGGACCATCCCGGCGACGATCGTGCGGGAGACCGAGACGACCATCGCGTTCCGGGACATCAACCCCCAGGCGCCCACCCACGTCCTGGTGATCCCGAAGGCGCACTACCGGGACGCCGCCGCCCTCGCGGCCGGCGCGCCGGAGCTCGCCGCCGACGTGCTGCGCGAGACGCAGGCGGTCGCCGACCTGGACAAGCTGGAGAGCTACCGCGTCGTCTTCAACACCGGGACCGGCGCGGGCCAGACCGTCTGGCACGCCCACGCCCATGTCGTCGGCGGCCGCGGTCTGCACTGGCCCCCCGGATAGACCGCCGTGTCCGTACGCGAACTGGTGGTGCTCGGCACCGCCAGCCAGGTCCCGACCCGGCACCGTAACCACAACGGCTACCTCCTGCGCTGGGACGGCGAGGGCATCCTCTTCGACCCGGGCGAGGGCACCCAGCGCCAGATGCTGCGCGCCGGGGTCGCCGCGCACGACCTCAACCGGATCTGCGTCACGCACTTCCACGGCGACCACTCCCTCGGGCTGGCCGGCGTCATCCAGCGCATCAACCTGGACCAGGTCCCGCATCCGGTAACCGCGCACTTCCCGCGCTCCGGACAGCGCTTCTTCGACCGGCTGCGCCACTCCACCGCCTACCGCGAGACGGTAGGCATCACCGAGGCGCCGGTCGACGCGGACGGAGTCCTCGCCACCACCTCGTCCTACCGGCTCGAAACCGCCGGGCTGTCGCACCCCGTCGAGTCCTACGGCTACCGGATCGTCGAGCCCGACGGCCGTCGCATGCTGTCCGAGCGGCTGGCCGAGCACGGCATCAAGGGGCCGGACGTCGGCCGGATCCAGCGGGAGGGTTCGATCGGCGGGGTGTCGCTGGACGACGTCAGCGAGGTGCGGCGCGGACAGCGGTTCGCGTTCGTCATGGACACCCGGCTGTGCGACGGGGTGCACGCGCTCGCCGACGGCGCCGACCTGCTCGTCATCGAGTCGACGTTCCTCGACGAGGACGAGCGACTCGCCGTCGACCACGGGCATCTGACGGCCGGCCAGGCAGCGCGGGCGGCTCGGGACGCGGGGGTGCGACATCTCGTCCTCACCCACTTCAGCCAGCGCTACCCGGACGCGGAGGAGTTCGAGCGGCAGGCGCGAGCGGCCGGGTTCGAGGGCGAGCTGACCGTGGCGTACGACCTCCTGCGGGTGCCGGTTCCGAAACGGCGGTAAAGCGGCCGTACGATGCTTTGATGCCCCTCCCCAAAGCTGAACTGCACCTGCACATCGAAGGAACCCTGGAGCCCGAGCTGGCTTTCGAGCTGGCCGCCCGCAACGGGGTCGCGCTGCCGTACGCCGACACGGAGGAGCTCCGCAAGGCGTACCAGTTCGAGGATCTCCAGTCCTTCCTGAACCTGTACTACGAGCTCATGGCCGTGCTGCGCACCGAGCGGGACTTCGAGGACCTCGCGAACGCCTATCTCGCCCGGGCCGCCGCGCAGGGCGTGCGGCACGCGGAGATCTTCTTCGACCCGCAGGCCCACCTCGCCCGCGGGGTGGAGATGGGCACGGTCGTGGAGGGGCTGTGGCGCGCGCTGGGCAGCAGCGAGGCCGACCACGGCATCTCGACCCGTCTGATCCTCTGCTTCCTGCGCGACGAGTCCGCCGAGTCGGCGCTGGAGACCCTGGAGGCGGCGCGGCCCCACCTCGACCGGATCACCGGGGTCGGCCTGGACTCCGCCGAGGTCGGCCATCCGCCGGTGAAGTTCCGCGAGGTGTACGAGGCGGCGGCCGCCCTCGGGCTGCGGCGCGTCGCGCACGCCGGTGAGGAGGGTCCGCCGGAGTACATCACCGAGGCCCTGGACGTGCTGGGCGTGGAGCGCGTCGACCATGGCCTCAGGTGCATGGAGGACCCGGCGCTCGTCGCGCGGCTGGTGCGGGAGCGGATCCCGCTGACGCTGTGCCCGCTGTCCAACGTCCGGCTGCGGACCGTCGACGTCCTCGCCGACCACCCGCTGCCCGCCATGCTCGACGCCGGGCTGCTGTGCACCGTCAACTCCGACGACCCCGCCTACTTCGGCGGGTACGCCGGCGACAACTTCGACGCGGTGGGCGCCGCTCTGGGCCTGGGCGAGGAGCGGCTGCGCGAACTGGCCCGCAACTCCTTCGTCGCCTCGTTCCTGGAGGACGACGAGGAGCGGCGGGCGCGGTATCTCGCGGAGGTCGACAACTACACGTTCTGACAGCCGCACCTACTGACAGCCGCACCTACTGACAGCCGCATCTACTGGCAGCCGCATCTGCCAGCAGATGCACTGACTGGCAGATGCGCTTACCGGTAGCGGCACGTTCTGACGGCTCCGCGCTCCAGGGGGCCTGTGGCTCAGTCGCCGGCCCCCGGTGCGGCGCCCGCGGGCCGGGGGCCGGCCGTGCCGTAGGCGTCCCGGAGGGGTACCGCCGAGCCGTCCACCCGAATTTCCACCACCGGGATCTCCACCACCTGGGGCTCCGGGACGCCGCCGCGCCGCCGGACCGTGCCCGCGACCGGCGAACCTCCGCCCGCGCGCACGGCGACGGCGGTCATCGGTACGGCGACGACCAGCAGCCCGGCCCCCAGGACCAGCCCCATCGCCGGGAACCCGGCCCACGCCGACAGCACGCTCCCGGTCAGCGGCCCCGCCGCCGTGCCCAGCGAGGACGCCGACCCGACGAGTACCGCCCAGCGGCCGCGCGGGTCGAGCGAGGCGGCCAGTCCGATCAGGTACGACAGCACGATCGGGTAGAGCGTGTTCCAGGCGATCTCGCCGACCGCGAAGCTGACCGGCCCGGTCGCGGAGGCGCTGGCGACGACGCAGCCGGCGATCAGAACCGTCCCCGCGCCGATGGGCACCGCCCGCCCGAGCCGCGCCCCGAGCATCCCGGCGCCCAGCACACCCGTGAGCCCGGCTCCCAGCGCCACCGCGAAGACGACGCCGACGGTGGCCTCGCCGAGGTGCGCCTGGGTCAGGCCGATGCGGCCGCTGACGCCCCAGAGCGAGTTCTGGACCAGGGACCAGCAGGGCATGGCGGCGGCCAGGACGAGTCCGGCTCGGAGCCGGGGCAGCCGCGGGCGGTCCTCGCGGCGGGTGGGGGCGGGTGCCGTGCGGCCGGGCAGACGGCCCGTCAGCGGCCATACCGCGAGCGCGGTGAGGGCGATCGCGGCCAGCGGCTGTCCGTGCCCCGCGCCCAGGTGCGGCACCGTCAGATAGACGACGCCCGCGAGCGCGGAGACCCCGAGCAGGCCCGCCGTGGAGACACGGTGCGGGTCGGGCTCGGCGGCGATCCGGGTGGCGGCGACCGTCGTGACCGTGCCGGAGCCGAGACCGCCGAGGACCGCGCCCGCGATCACGGTGGTCACGTCACCGGCGAGGGCGGCACCGCCGTACCCCAGTACGGCGAGGGTGAGGCCGATCCGGGCGAGCGTCCGCGCCCCGATCCGCTCCACACGGGAGGCGAGCAGGAACCCGGCGGCGGCCGAACCGAGCAGCAGCGCACTGCCGACGGCTCCCGCCTCGGTGGCGGACAGCGGCAGCCCGGCGTCCAGTCGGCCGACCACGGTCGGCAGCAGGTAGGGGGCGAGGTACCCGGCCGTGAAAAGGGCGACGACGGGCCAGGGCATGGTGGTGCGTGGGGCGAACACGGGCGTTCCAGGGCGTGCGAAAGAGGCGGCTCGGAGCAAGGGTTGGGGCGCCGACCGTCGACGGACAGGAACGCGCGGGCAATTTGTATCAAGCACGGAGTGCGAGGTGAAGCGCGGGGTGGGTGATGTGGATCACCATGCGTTTGCGGTGGGGGAGGGAGGGTAGGCGCGGGCGCTACCGCCAGTCGGGGGCGCCCCCGAAGCCCGGGGCCGTCGCCTCGATCTTCGCCCTGATCTCCCGCATCACCGCGACGATCCGCTCCTCGTGCTCCGGCGTCAGCCGGGCCACCGGAACCGAGCAGCTGACCGCGTCCTGCGCGGGAGTGTCGTAACGCAGCGCGAACCCGAACCCCACGATGCCGAGGACGCCCTCCTCGCGGTCCACGGAGTACCCGCGCGCCCGTACCTCGGCGAGGTCGGCGAGCAGCGCCCGACGGCTCGTGCGGGAGTGCGGGGTGAAGGCCTCGTACGGCCCCTCGGGCAGCTCCTCGTCCGGCCGCTGTGCCAGCAGCGCCTTGCCGAGCGCGCCGACGTGCGCGGGGAGCCGCCGCCCGACCCGGCTGATCGTGCGCAGGTACTCGTGGGACTCGCGCGTCGCCAGATACGTCACGCCCAGGCCGTCCAGCCGGCCCAGGTGGATCGTCTCGCCCAGCGCCTCGGACGCCTCGTCGAGACAGGGCCGCACCAGCCGGACGCGCGGGTCGGAGTCGAGATAGCTCGTGCCGGTCAGCAGGGCGTGGATGCCGATGCCGTAGAGGGAGCCGGTCACGTCCGTGCGCACCCAGCCCCGGCTGATCAGGGTCTGGAGCAGCGCGTACATCGAGCTGCGCGGCACGCCCAGCTCGTCCGCCAGCTCCTGCAGCCGGGCCGGCCGGTCGCCGCGGGCCGCCAGCAGTTCCAGCAGCTCGACCGTGCGCGCCGCGGACTTCACCTCGCGGACGCCCCCTGTCTCCGACATGAGTCGATCGTAAGGCGGTACGGGTGGCGCAGCGCAGGCCAGGGCGGCATGCCCGGACCGTGCGCCCCGGCTGCGCGTCCCGACCGTGCGCCCCGGCCGTGCGTCCCGTCCGTGCGCCCGGGCCGTCCGAGCCGCTCGCCGGGCGTGTGCTGGGCGCGCATGCCCTGTTGACGGCTGACGTTCGCGTATCTAACCTCCATCTTCATACGTAGATGACCTCCACTTAGGGAGAGGAACGAGGGTGAGCCCCGACACGGAAACGGTTGGGCGCCTGCGGAGGAGTACCGGCAGGTCGTGACGATCACCGTCGAGGAGGCGGCCGGCCGCCTGCCCGTCATCGCCGCCGTCGGCCACGGCTGGGCCCAGGCACCGACCCCTCGCCCGCCGACCTCGCAGAACTCAGAACCCTTCTGACCACCGGCCTCGACCTCGTAGGAGCCGCGCTGTGAGTCCCGACCTCACGATCGCCGACGTCCGCCTGACCCCGATCCTGGTCGCCGACCCGCCCCTGCTCAACACCCAGGGCGTGCACCAGCCGTACACCCCCCGGCTGATCGTGGAGGTGGAGACGGCGGACGGCATCACCGGCGTCGGCGAGACGTACGGCGACGCCAGGTACCTGGAACTGGCCCGCCCGTTCGCCGAGAAGCTCCACGGCCGCCCGGTGAGCGATCTGAACGGCCTGTTCACCCTCGCCGACGAGGTGGCCGTCGACAGCTCCCGGATCTCCGGACAGGTGGACGTCGGCGGGCTGCGCGGCGTCCAGACCGCCGGCAAACTGCGCCTGTCCGTCGTCTCCGCCTTCGAGGTCGCCTGCCTCGACGCCCTGGGCAAGGCACTCGGCCTGCCCGTGCACGCCCTGCTCGGCGGCAAGGTGCGCGACTCGGTCGAATACAGCGCCTATCTCTTCTACCGGTGGGCCGACCACCCCGAGGGCGTCCCCGCGGAGAAGGACGACTGGGGCGCCGCCGTCGACCCGGCCGGAGTCGTCGAGCAGGCCCGGCGCTTCAAGGAGCGCTACGGCTTCACCTCCTTCAAGCTCAAGGGCGGTGTCTTCCCGCCGGACGAGGAGATCGCGGCCGTACGGGCGCTGGCCGAGGCGTTCCCCGGACATCCGCTGCGGCTCGACCCCAACGGCGCCTGGTCCGTCGAGACCTCGCTGAGGGTCGCCGGCGAGATCGGCGGCATCCTCGAGTACCTGGAGGACCCGGCCCTCGGCACCCCGGCCATGGCCGAGGTGGCCGCGAGGACCGATGTGCCGCTCGCCACCAACATGTGCGTGACGACGTTCGCCGAGATCAAGGAGGCGTTCACACGCGACGCCGTACAGGTCGTCCTCTCCGACCACCACTACTGGGGCGGACTGCGCAACACCCGGCAACTCGCCGCGATCTGCCGGACGTTCGGCGTCGGCATCTCCATGCACTCCAACACCCACCTGGGTATCTCGCTGGCCGCCATGACCCACGTGGCGTCCACCGTCCCCGACCTCCACCACGCCTGCGACTCCCACTACCCCTGGCAGTCGGAGGACGTGCTCACGGAACGCCTGACCTTCGACGACGGCAGGGTCACCGTGTCGGACGCGCCCGGCCTGGGCGTCGAACTCGACCGGGACAGGCTCGGGTCGCTGCACCGGCGCTGGCTCGACGACGACGGAGCCCTGCGCGAACGCGACGACGCGGCGGCCATGCGGGTGGCCGAACCCGGGTGGGTCACCCCGGCCGTTCCCCGCTGGTGACTCCGTGAGGGCATGGCCCGTGCCGGGGAGGGAAGTGTCCCCGCGTCGCGTGTGACGGACGGCGTGTTGTCGGTGGTGTGGTGCACACTGGCCAGATCGGCACCACGTCAGGGAGCGCACCGTGACCGCGTCCAACGCGTCCACCGGAGAGGGACACCACCGCCACACCGGCAAGGCCGGCCACACCGGCCAGACCTGCCCGGCCGCCCGGGTCGACCCCCTGGCCGCCCGGCGCGTCCCCGACGATCCACCGTGGGACGTCTACCTCACCGGCACCGTCTTCCTCGACATCATCTTCACCGGGCTCGACTCGGCCCCGGTGCGCGGGACCGAGTCCTGGGCGCGCGGCATGGGGTCGAGCCCCGGTGGCGTCGCCAACATGGCCACCGCGCTCGCCCGGCTCGGCCTGCGCACCTCCCTCGCGGCGGCCTTCGGGGACGACCACTACGGTGAATACTGCTGGGACGCCCTCGAACAGGGCGAGGGCATCGACCTCACTACCTCGCGCTCGGTCCCCGGCTGGCATTCGCCGGTCACCGTCTCCATGGCCTACGAGGGCGAGCGGACCATGGTCTCCCACGGGCACGAACCGCCGCCGGAAGCCGTACTGGTCGAGGAGGGCGCCCCGGAGGACGCGCCGCACGCCCGCGCCGCCGTCGCCTCCCTCACCCCCGGCAAACAGGCCCCCTGGATCGCGCGGGCCGCCGCTCGCGGCACCCGCATCTTCGCCGACGTCGGCTGGGACGACACCGGCGCGTGGGACCTGGCCGGCCTCGCCGACCTGGCGCACTGCGAGGCCTTCCTGCCGAACGCGGAGGAGGCCATGCGCTACACCGGCGCCACCTGTCCCCGCGCCGCCGCCCACGCCCTCACCGAGTACGTACCGCTCGCGGTCGTGACACTCGGCGCGGAGGGCGCCTACGCCGTCGACCGGCGTTCCGGCGAGTCCGCCGAGGTCCCGGCCATCGCCGTCGAGGCCCTCGACCCCACCGGCGCGGGGGACGTCTTCGTGGCCGGTTTCGTCACCGGCACCCTGGCCGGCTGGCCGCTAGCCGACCGCCTGGCCTTCGCCGGCCTCACGGCAGCCCTCTCCGTGCAGGAGTTCGGCGGCTCGCTCTCCGCACCCGGCTGGTCCGAGATCGCGGCCTGGTGGCGCAGGGTCCAGTCGGTCGAGAGCCAGGACCCCGAGGCGCTGCGCCGGTACGCGTTCCTGGAGAACCTGCTCCCGGCCCTGCTCCCGGCGGTGGAGGAGGCCACCCCGTGGCCGCTGCGCAGAGCGGTGCCGACGATCGGTTTCGGCCGTTCGGCATGACCACGGGACCCGCTCGGCCCGTGCCGGGACCCGGGAAAACCCTGCGGCGTTGTCAGTCCCCTGGCGTACCCTTGAATCGCCAGGCTGCCCCTGTGGCAGGCGAGACGCATCCGGGAGGACGTAGAGGCCTTCGGCCCGCCTATGACTCAGACACCCACAGCTCACACGCCCGCGCAGGGCAAGGCGAGAGCACAGTTCACCGTTCCCGCCCAGCACCCCATGGTGACCGTGCTGGGATCCGGAGACTCCCTTCTGCGCGTGATAGAGACGGCTTTCCCGGCGGCCGACATCCACGTCCGGGGCAATGAGATCAGCGCGGTCGGCGACCCACGGGAAGTCGCTCTCGTCCAGCGCCTGTTCGACGAGATGATGCTGGTGCTCCGCACCGGGCAGCCGATGACGGAGGACGCAGTGGAACGCTCGATCGCCATGCTGCGGGCGAGTGAGAACGGGACGAGTGACGGCCAGGAGACCCCGGCCGAGGTTCTGACACAGAACATCCTGTCCTCGCGCGGTCGCACCATCAGACCCAAGACCCTCAACCAGAAGCGGTACGTCGACGCGATCGACAAGCACACGATCGTCTTCGGCATCGGCCCCGCAGGCACCGGCAAGACCTACCTGGCCATGGCCAAGGCGGTCCAGGCCCTCCAGTCCAAGCAGGTCAACCGCATCATCCTGACCCGCCCCGCGGTCGAGGCGGGGGAGCGGCTCGGCTTCCTGCCGGGCACGCTGTACGAGAAGATCGACCCCTATCTGCGCCCGTTGTACGACGCGCTGCACGACATGCTCGACCCGGACTCGATCCCGAAGCTGATGGCCTCGGGGACGATCGAGGTGGCGCCCCTTGCGTACATGAGGGGCCGGTCCCTGAACGACTCCTTCATCATTCTGGACGAGGCCCAGAACACGAGCCCCGAGCAGATGAAGATGTTCCTCACCCGGCTCGGCTTCGACTCGAAGATCGTGATCACGGGTGACGTGACGCAGGTCGACCTGCCGAACGGCACGAAGTCGGGTCTGCGCCAGGTCCAGGACATCCTGGAGGGGGTCGACGACGTCCACTTCTCCCGCCTGTCGTCCCAGGACGTCGTCCGGCACAAGCTGGTCGGCCGTATCGTCGACGCGTACGAGAAGTACGACAGTGCCAACGGTACGGAGAACGGCACCCACCAGGGCGGCCGTAACAAGCGGAAGTAGACAAGCAGCACCATGTCGATCGACGTCAACAACGAGTCCGGAACCGAGGTCGACGAGCAGGCGATCCTCGACATCGCCCGCTACGCGCTCGCGCGGATGCGCATCCACCCGCTCTCCGAGCTCTCGGTGATCGTCGTGGACGCCGACGCCATGGAGCAGCTGCACATCCAGTGGATGGACCTGCCGGGGCCCACGGACGTCATGTCCTTCCCGATGGACGAGCTGCGTCCGCCGTCGAAGGACGACGACGAGCCCCCGCAGGGCCTCCTCGGCGACATCGTGCTGTGCCCCGAGGTCGCCGAGCGGCAGGGCAAGGAAGCGCCCACGGAGCACTCCATGGACGAGGAGCTGCAACTGCTCACCGTCCATGGGGTGCTGCACCTGCTCGGCTACGACCACGAGGAAGCCGACGAGAAGGCCGAGATGTTCGGCCTCCAGGCCGCCATCGTCGACGGCTGGCGTGCGGAGAAGGGCTTCACCGGCCCGTCGCCGGCCCCGACCGTCTCATGAGTGCCGGCCTCGTCGCCGGCGCGATCGCCCTGGTCGTCGTCGCCTGGCTCGCCGCCTGCGCGGAGGCGGGCCTCGCGCGGGTCTCCAGTTTCCGTGCCGAGGAGGCCGTGCGCTCCGGGCGGCGGGGCAGCGCCAAGCTCGCGCAGATCGCCGCCGACCCCACCCGCTATCTGAACGTGGCGCTGCTCGTCCGTGTCGCCTGCGAGATGGCGGCCGCCGCACTGGTCACCTACGCCTGCCTCCAGCAGATCGACGGCACGACCCCGGCCCTGTTCGCGGCGATCGGCGTGATGGTCCTCGTCTCGTACGTCGCCGTAGGGGTGTCCCCGCGCACCATCGGCCGCCAGCACCCGATGAACACCGCGACGGTGGCCGCGTACGTGCTGCTCCCGCTGGCCCGGATCATGGGCCCGATCCCGTCGCTCCTGATCCTCATCGGCAACGCGCTGACCCCCGGCAAGGGCTTCCGCCGGGGCCCCTTCGCCTCGGAGGCGGAACTGCGCGCGCTGGTCGACCTCGCCGAGAAGGAGTCCCTGATCGAGGACGACGAGCGCCGCATGGTGCACTCCGTCTTCGAACTCGGCGACACCCTCGTCCGCGAGGTCATGGTCCCGAGGACCGATCTCGTCGTCATCGAGCGGTACAAGACCATCCGCCAGGCCCTGACCCTCGCCCTGCGCTCCGGTTTCTCCCGCATACCGGTGACGGGGGAGAACGAGGACGACATCGTCGGCATCGTGTATCTGAAGGACCTGGTCCGCAAGACGCACATCAACCGGGACGCCGAGGGCGAGCTGGTGTCGACGGCGATGCGGCCCGCCGCGTTCGTCCCCGACACCAAGAACGCCGGTGACCTGCTGCGGGAGATGCAGCAGGACCGCAACCACGTCGCCGTCGTCATCGACGAGTACGGCGGCACGGCCGGCATCGTCACCATCGAGGACATCCTCGAGGAGATCGTCGGCGAGATCACCGACGAGTACGACCGTGAGCTCCCGCCCGTGGAGGAACTCGGCGGCGACCGCCACCGGGTCACCGCCCGCCTCGACATCACCGACCTCGGTGAGCTGTACGGCCTCGACGAGTACGACGACGAGGACGTGGAGACCGTTGGCGGGCTGCTCGCGAAGGCCCTGGGCCGGGTGCCCATCGCCGGCGCGTCGAGCGTGGTCGACCTGCCGGACGGGCGCGGGCTGCGGCTGACGGCGGAGGCCGCGGCCGGCCGCCGGAACAAGATCGTCACGGTACTGGTGGAGCCGGTGGAGCCGCTCGAACAGGCGGGCGGCCCGCAGGACGAGACGAAACCGGAGTGACGGAGTGACGGACCACGAAGCGACGCAGCACGGAGTGACGGAGTGACACCTCAGGAACTGCGTGCCCTGTGCCTCTCCTTCAACGCGGTGGTGGAGGACTTCCCCTTCCGGCCGGAGGTCTCGGTCTTCAAGGTCGGCGGCAAGCTGTTCGCCCTGACGACCCTGGACGCGCGGCCCCTGACGGTGAACCTCAAGTGCGACCCGGACGACGCGTTGCGCCTGCGCGGGGAGCACGAGGGGCTGATCGTCCCCGGGTACCACATGAACAAACGGCACTGGAACACGGTGACGGTCGACGGAGAGCTCCCCGACCGGCTGGTCAGGGAGCTCGTCGAGGACTCCTACGACCTGGTGGTCGCGGGTCTGCCGAGGGCCGAGCGGCTACGGCTCGACCGGCCCTGAGTCCGCCCCGTGGCCGCGTGACCCGGGCCCCGGCCGGTTCTTCGTATGCTCTGCGCATGACCGACAGCAACGCGCTCGACCCCGAGGACCGCAAGATCGTCACCCTGGCCCGTTCCGCGCGGGCCCGCAACGGTGTGCCCGAGGGGGCCGCCGTACGGGACGAGACGGGACGTACGTATGTCGCGGGGACGGTGGATCTGCCGTCGCTGCGGTTGACCGCGCTCCAGACGGCGGTGGCGATGGCCGTGGCCTCGGGGGCGGAGTCGCTGGAGGCGGCGGCGGTGGTGACCTCGTCGGAGGCGGCCGCCGAGGCCGATCTCGCCGCCGTACGAGATCTCGGCGGGCCGGGGACCCCGGTGCTGGTGGCCGCACCCGACGGGACCGTCCGGCTGACCGTTTCCGCGGGCTGACGGCTGGCGGTTTCCGCGTTCTGGCGCCTGGCCGTTTCCGCGGGCTGACGGTTGACCGTTTCCGCGGTCTGGCGGCTGGCGGTTTCCGCGTTCTGGCGCCTGGCGGTTTCCGCAGGCCGGCGCCTTACCGTTCCTGCCGGCCGGTAGCTGTCCGTCTCGGCCGGCCTTCCGCGGCCTGACGGCATCCGAAGCAGTCCGAAGCAGTCCGAAGCAGCCCGAAGGCAGAGCCGAGCGGCCCGCGGCGGCGCGGTCCGAGGTAGGCCGGTTTTCAACCTTGCCGTTTTCGCATCGCTCGCGCATCAATGGAACCGCAAGTTCCGACGGACCGTCAGATTTGGTCCCGGGCAGGGTGTCCGCACCCATCCCTCCCGGGCGGTGGCCCGTCGGCATCTCCCGTCCATCCACCCCCCACATGGATTCCCGTACTCGGGAAGGGAGCGGATCCCATGAGAGGCAAGCGAATCGGATCAGGTGCGGCAATGCTGGCAGGGGCCCTCGCGGTCACCGGGCTGGCCTTCGCGCCCTCGGCTGTCGCCGTCACCCCGCTGACGGCGACCGTCACCGCCAACTGCGGTCTCTTCGGAGGCGGCGCAGCCACCCTCACGGCCACCCAGACGGGCACGGCCGCCACCCTCACACTGTCCTCCACCGCCATCACCGCGCCGATCCCGATCGGCGCGAACAGCATCGCTTCCACGCTCACGATGGCGAACTCGACCGGTGCCGCCAGGGTCTTCAGCGGCACCGTGAACCCCGCCATGGCCACCGGAGCCCCGATCACGGTCGGTCCGCTCAACGGGACCGTGGCCTCCGGTGACAAGCTGGACTTCTACAAGGGCTCCCTGAAGATGGTCGTCTTCGGGATCACCGTCACCTGTACGGCGAACGCCGCTCAGGCGCCGGGCCCGTTCGTGTTCAGCTGATAGCGGTTGGAAACTGAGCCGACAGGCCGTCAGCTTTCCGGCGATGCCAGGAAGCTGACGGTCCATCAGCTATCTGCGTGATGTCCATTGACTTCTCACGCGATCCGCATCTCAATGCCCCCTGTCGGCGCAGAAGAGCCGCTGCGCCCGCACCCTGGAGGAGGGGGCAACATGGGTTCACCCCGAAGTTCCGGAAGTGCCCGAGGTTCCCGAAGACGCCGCTGGGCGTCGCTGCTCGGGGCGACCGCGCTCGCGGTCACCGCCGGCGGGGCGCTGGCGGCCCCGGCCGGCGCCGCGTCCAACGTGGATTTCGCCACGCACTGCATCCCGCCGGCGATCGCGGGCCTCCCGCCGATCGACGGCACGACCACCGCGAAGATCACGGTGGACAACGCCAGTCCCAAGGTCGGCGACACCGTCGCCGTCACGTACACGGTGGTCTCGCCCGCCGCGAGCAACCCCACCGACCTGGCCCTGCCGGCCGACATCATGACGCCGACGGGCAAGATCATTCTCGGCGGCTCGCAGACCGGCAGCGTCACGGTCACGGGGCCGAAGAAGAACGACCCGGTGCCCGGCAAGGGCGTCTTCCCGTCGTTCTCCATGACCGGCACCTTCACGGTCACCACGCCCGGCGCGATCACCCTCTCGCCCGGTGACTACAACATCCACACCAGCTACATCCTGGAACTGGACACCCCCTGCACGGTGACCAACCCGCCCGCCCCGGTGTCGGAGACGGTCACCGCGGCCGACAACCCGCCGGCCAACACCCGGGCCATCTCGCTCGGTTCGGCCTCCGGGAGTCCGGGCGCGGCCGTCGCCGTCACCGGCAGCGGGTTCACCGCGGGCGCGACCGTCACACTGGCCGGGCGCTCCGCGTCCGCCCAGACCGCGGACACGACGACCGTGACCGCGGACGCCCAGGGCGGTATCTCCGGCTCGCTCGTCGTCAGCGACCTCACCACGACCGGTGTCGTGGCGTACGAGGGCGGCGCGTGGAGCTCGGACCTCGGTGCCGGACCGGTCGCGTACGTCGTCATCGACGACCAGCCCGTACCGGAGGGCAGCCAGAAGGTGACCACCACGGTCCGGGCGGGCACGCTGTCGATGTCCCAGGCCGGGGACGCCGTCCAGCTGTCCGGGGTCGACTTCGGTCAGGGCGGCGCCTCGACCGGCGCCCTCCAGACCGTGACCGTCAAGGACTTCCGCGGCGGGCCCGCGGGCTGGTCCCTGACCGGCAAGGTCACCGACTTCAGCGGCCCCGGCGCCAAGATCGACGCCGGCAAGCTGAGCTGGACGCCCGCGTGCACCACCAAGGCGGGCAGCCCGAGCACCTGTCAGGCCGGTTCGGCGGGCACGGTCGGCGCCGCGGGGGCGACCCTGGCGTCCACGCCCGACGGCACGGCCACCGGCGGCGAGTTCACCGCCAACGCCCAACTCTCCCTCGACGTACCGTCGTTCACGCCTCCGGGCACCTACGCCGGCGTCCTGACCCTCACGCTCACCTGAGCGTACGCACCAGGTCCACCGGTGGCCGGGCGCCCGCCCCACGGGTCCGCACCCGCCCGTCCACCCAGCCGTCGAAGCCCGATCGCCAGGGCCTGCTCCTCAGGGCCCGTTCCTCAGGGCCCGGTCGTCGGGGCCCGTTCGCCGTTCGCCGGGGGTCCGCACCCATGCGCAAGCCGTACGTCCTTCTCCTCCCGCTTCTGCCGCTTTTGCTGTTCCTGACGCTCGCGGCCCCCGCCCACGCGGCCGACAACGGCAGCTGGTCCGTCTACCCCGTCTCCTCGGCCGTCGCCGCGCGGCCCTACTTCTACGTCTCCGCCGATCCCGGGCAGACGATCGAGGACAAGGTCGTCGTCGCCAACAAGACGGACGAGCCCCTCACGTTCCGGCTGTACGCGGCCGACGCCTACAACACCGCGCGTGACGGCGGGTTCGCCGTGAAGTCGCTCGGCGAGAAGATGCGGGGGGTGGGCGCGTGGGCCGAGCTGCCCAAGGACCGGGTCACCGTGCCGGGCGGCAGGACCGTCACCGTGCCGTTCACCGTCCGGGTGCCCGAGGGCGCCGAGCCCGGCGACCACCCGGGCGCGATCGTCGCCCTCGACGAACGGGTCCCGAAGGGCGAAGGCGGGGTCGCGCTGGGCATACAACGCGCCGTCGGCGCCCGCGTCTACCTCCAGGTCGGCGGACCCACACTGCCCGCGCTCGCCGTCGAGAACGTCCAGGTCAGCCACCATCAGCCTCTGATCCCCGGCCTCGGCGGCAGCACGGCGACGATCTCGTACACCCTGCACAACACCGGAAACGTCACCCTCGCGCCCAAGGTGCGGCTGACGGCGAGCGGCCTCTTCGGCCGCACCCTTCTCACCCGCGACCTGACGAAGATCCCCTCCCAGCTCCTCCCGGGCCAACGGGTCCGCCTGACCGAACGCTGGACCGACGCCCCCCAGCTCGACTGGACGGACGTGAAGCTGACGGCGAGCGCCAAGGACACCAGCGAGTCGGCGAAAGCGTCCTTCGTGGCGGTGCCGTGGCTGGTGGTGGGCTTGCTGACGGCGGGGATCGCAACAGGGGTATGGCTGGTGATCCGGCGCAGGCGAGCCCGCCTCAGAGGGGCGCGGGGAACTGCGCGACCAGCCCCCGCTCACCCGCAGACAAAGATCGGCCAACCCGCCGGCGGTTAGAGCGCGACCAGCCACAGCGGACCCGCAGCCAGAAAGTCGGCCAATCCGCCGGAGGCCAGAGCGCGACCGGCCTCCACCGACCCGCAGACAAAGATCGGCCAACCCGCCGGAGGCCGACGCTAAAGCGCGTCGGGCCCCCGCTCACCCGTCCGCACCCGCACGACCGTCTCCACCGGCAGTGCCCACACCTTGCCGTCCCCGATCTTCCCGGTGTGCGCGGCGCGCACGATCGCGTCGATCACGGCTTCGGAGTCCGCGTCGTCGACGACGACCTCGATGCGGACCTTGGGCACGAGGTCGACCTGGTACTCGGCGCCCCGGTACACCTCGGTGTGGCCGCGCTGCCGGCCGTAGCCGCTGGCCTCGGTCACGGTCAGGCCGTGCACGCCGAGCTCCTGGAGGGCCGTCTTGACCTCGTCGAGGCGGTAGGGCTTGACGATCGCGGTGATGAGCTTCATACCGGTGGTTTGACCTTCTGGGCGGAGGGGACGGAGTGCGCGGAGACCGGGGCGCCATGGCCCAGGACGCCGTGATCGTATGCCGTCTCGGCGTGCACCGTAAGGTCCAGGCCGGTGTGCTCGTGGTCCTCCTCCGCCCGGAAACCGATCGCCTTGTCGAGCAGCTTGCCGATGCCGTAGGTGACGGAGAAGGCGTACGCCGCCACGACGACCACGGCGACCAGCTGCTTGCCGAGCTGGCTGAGCCCGCCGCCGTAGAGGAGGCCCTCCGCGCCGCCGGTCATGGTGTCCACCGCGAAGACGCCGATGAGGAGCGTGCCGATGACCCCCCCGACCAGGTGGACGCCGACCACGTCGAGCGAGTCGTCGTAGTTCAGCCTGAACTTCCAGCTCACGGCGTAGGAGCAGACGACACCGGCGGCGAGGCCGACGACCAGGGCGCCGAGCAGGGAGACCGAGCCGCAGGACGGCGTGATGGCCACGAGGCCCGCGACCGCTCCGGACGCCGCGCCCAGTGTCGTCGGGTGGCCGTCGCGCTTCTGCTCGACGAAGAGCCAGCCGAGCAGACCGGTGCAGCCGGCGGCGAGCGTGTTGAGGAAGGCGGCGGCCGCCAGACCGTTCGCGCCCAGGGCGGAACCCGCGTTGAAGCCGAACCAGCCGAACCAGAGGAGACCCGCGCCCAGCATCACCATGGGGAGGTTGTGCGGACGCATCGCGTCCTTCTTGAAGCCCAGGCGCGGGCCCAGGACCAGGCACAACGCCAGTCCCGAGGCGCCCGAGGTGATCTCCACGGGCAGACCGCCCGCGAAGTCCAGCGCACCCAGCTCGGTCAGGATCCAGCCGCCGGGGCCCCACACCCAGTGGGCGACGGGAACGTATACGAGGAGCGCCCAGACCGGTACGAAGACCAGCCACGCGCCGAACTTCGCCCGGTCGGCTATCGCGCCGCTGATCAGGGCGGCCGTGATGATCGCGAAGGTGAGCTGGAAGGTGGCGAAGAGGAGGGTGGGAACCGTGCCCTGCACGCTGTCCGGACCGAGGCCCGCCATCCCGGCGTGCTCCAGCCCGCCGATCAGCCCGCCCCCGGCGTCGTCGTCGAAGGCGAGGGAGTAGCCGGCGGCCAGCCACACCACCGTGACCAGCGCGATCGACACGAAGCTCATCATGAGCATGTTGAGGACGCTCTTCGTGCGGACCATGCCGCCGTAGAACAGGGCGAGGCCCGGTGTCATCAGCAGGACGAGGGCGGTGGCGGCGAGCAGCCAGGCGGTGTCGCCGGTGTTCGCTTGGACGGCGGCCAGAGTCACGGGGTCTCCAACGATGCGGGGGCTCGTCAGAGGTTCACCGGTTCTGGTTTCCGGTCGCGTACAGGTGTGTTTCCGTGACGTTTCATTGCGTGGAGGTTTCCGGGAGCTCACGCGGGAGGGCGTTGCCGCTCGTGTGTACGGCGGGGCTTCGTGGATCAGGGAGAATGGGGGCCATGAGCGTCCGTAACCAGTCATCCGAGCAGTCGGCCGAGTCCGTACACCGTGCCGGCTTCGCCTGCTTCGTGGGCCGCCCCAACGCGGGCAAGTCCACCCTCACGAACGCTCTGGTCGGGAAGAAGGTGGCGATCACCTCGAACCGTCCGCAGACGACGCGGCACACGGTGCGGGGCATCGTGCACCGCCCGGAGGCCCAGCTGATCCTGGTCGACACGCCGGGCCTGCACAAGCCGCGCACCCTGCTCGGCGAGCGGCTGAACGACGTCGTGCGCGCCACCTGGGCCGAGGTCGACGTCATCGGTTTCTGCCTGCCGGCCAACGAGAAGCTGGGCCCCGGCGACCGCTTCATCGCCAAGGAGCTGGCCGGCATCAAGCGGACGCCGAAGGTCGCGGTCGTGACGAAGACCGACCTCGTGGACTCGAAGGCGCTCGCCGAGCAGCTCATCGCCATCGACCAGCTCGGCAAGGAGCTGGGCTTCGAGTGGGCGGAGATCGTGCCGGTCTCGGCGGTCGGCGGCCAGCAGGTCGAGCTGCTGGCGGACCTCCTCGCCCCGATGCTCCCGGAGAGCCCGCCGCTCTACCCCGAGGGCGACCTGACGGACGAGCCCGAGCAGGTGATGGTCGCCGAGCTGATCCGCGAGGCGGCGCTGGAGGGCGTACGGGACGAGCTCCCGCACTCCATCGCGGTGGTCGTCGAGGAGATGCTCCCGCGCGAGGACCGCCCGGCGGAGAAGCCGCTGCTCGACATCCACGCCAACATCTACATCGAGCGCCCCAGCCAGAAGGGCATCATCATCGGCCCCAAGGGCAAGCGCCTGAAGGACGTGGGCATCAAGTCCCGCAAGCAGATCGAGGCGCTGCTCGGCACCCCGGTCTTCCTCGACCTGCACGTGAAGGTCGCGAAGGACTGGCAGCGCGACCCGAAGCAGCTGCGCAAGCTGGGGTTCTGAGGCTTGGGTGGGGGCGTTGCGTGATGTGCGTCCGGGGCGGGTCCGGCAAGCGGTTCGAGTCGCTGCTGGGCATGCCGGCCGCGCGGCGGTAGCCGCATATGGATGCAGCCTCGACCTGCACGTGAAGGTCGCGAAGGACTGGCAGCGCGACCCGAAGCAGCTGCGCAAGCTGGGGTTCCAGGCCGTTCTAGACCGCCTGCCGGGGGGTCTCACCCTGCGGGGTCATGTCCTGCACCCCGAGCACCCGCAGGAGCTGCAGCCGTTCGTGCGCGTCCGTGCCCGGGCGGGCCGTGTGGATGATCAGGAGCTGGTGGTGCTCGTGGCTGAGCATGACCTCGCAGTCCAGCTCCAGCAGGCCCACCAGGGGGTGTTGGAAGCGCTTGGTCGCCTTGTGCCGGACGGACACCTCGTGTTCGTCCCACAGGCGGGCGAACTCCTCGCTGGACGCGCGGAGTTCGGCGACCAGCGCGGCCGGCTCCGGGTCGTCCGGGCGCGCGGCGGCCACCGCCCGCAGGCTCGCCACGTGGGCGCGGGCGAGGTGCGGCCGGTCCTCCTCCGGGAACAGACAGCGCGCGGCCGGATACAGGAAGTGCAGACGGACCAGGTTGCGCTCGCGCCGGGGGCGGGACAGCACATCGCGGGTCAGCGCCCGGGCCATCGCGTTCTGGGCCAGCACCTCGCCGCAGTCGGTCACCACCTGCGCCGGTGTGTCGTGCAGCCGGTCCAGGATCAGCATCAGGCCGGGCAGGACATGCACCGACGCCGTCTCGCGGCGCGGCGGTTCCTCGCCGGTCAGGTGGAACAGGTGGTCGCGTTCGTCGTCGGTGAGGCGCAGGGCGCGGGCCAGTGCCGTCAGCATCTGGCGTGACGGTCGCGGGCCCCGGCGCTGTTCCAGGCGTGTGTAGTAGTCGACCGACATGCCCGCCAGCTGCGCCACCTCCTCGCGGCGCAGCCCGGGCGTACGGCGCCGGACCCCCAGCGTGAGCCCCACGTCCGGCGGAGTGAGGCGGGCGCGGCCGCGGCGCAGGAAGTCGGCGAGTTCGGCTCGGTTCATTGCCACTCCTCCAGGCTGCGGCACCCCGCCCGCGTTAGCCAGGGACTGCCGGTCCCCTGATCCACGGGTCTCTCCCGTTCCTTCCGGCCGCGCCCGAGGCTGGTGGCACCGGACCAAGAGGAGCGAATGACGATGTTGACACTGGTGACAGGTACGACGGGACAGGTCGGCCGGCGCTTCGTGCCCAGGCTGCTGGCGCAGGCCGGGCCGGAGGGCCGGGTGCGGGTCCTGGTGCGTGACGCGGCGCGGGGGGAGCGCTTCGCGGAGCTGGGCGCCGAGGTCGTGACCGGGGACCTGCGGGACGCGGAGGCGCTCGGCAGGGCGGTGGCCGGGGCGGACGCGGTCGTGAACGTCGCGGCGGCCTTCCGCGGGGTGCCGGACGAGGAGGGGTGGGCCGTGAACCGGGATGCCGCGGTGGAACTGGGCCGCGCCGCGCTGGCCTCCGGCGTGCGGCGCTTCGTGCAGGTCAGCACGGGGCTGGTGTACGGCCTCGGCCGGGGCCGCCCGCTGACCGAGGAGGACGAGATCCGGCCCGGCGGCGGGATGTGGGGCGCCTACGCCGAGTCGAAGGGGGTGGCCGAGCGGGAGCTGTTCGCGATGGAGGGCCTGGACGTACGGGTGGGCCGGCTCGCCTTCGTCTACGGAGAGGGTGATCCGCACCTCGCCCAGTCCCTGATGTGGGCCGGGAGCTGGGCGGCGAACCAGCGGCTCCAGATGGTCCACCACGCGGACGTCGCCCAGGGACTGCTGCGTCTCCTGCACGCCCCGGGAATCGCCGGCCGGAGCTACAACATCGCCGACGACGCCCCGTTGACGGCGGTCGAACTGCACCAGCTCAACGGCGTCGACGTACCCGCCGAGCTGCACACCCGCACGGACCCCGACCCGTTCTTCCAGCTGACCTCCACCGACCGCATCCGCCGTGAACTCGGCTACCGCCCGCTGTACCCCAGCGTCTACGCGGCCCGCGAGGCCGGAGCGCTCTAGACCCCCCGGGGTCGTCGGCCCCTCCGGCGAGTCACCGCACCCCGGAGGGCCTTCGGTCCGGAAGTCACTCCACCCCCCGGATCCGTCCCACCAGCACCGCCCCCGCCAGCCCGACCACCGCCGCCACCAGGTACAGCACCCGGTAGCCGCCCAGGTGGGTCACGATGGGCGCGGCGAGGGCGGGGGCCGCGACCTGGGGCAGGGCGTTGGCGACGTTGATGACGCCCAGGTCCTTGCCCCGGTCCCCGGCCTTCGGCAGGACGTCCGTCATCAGCGCGAAGTCCACGGAGGTGAAGACACCGAACCCCACCCCGAGCACCGCCGCCGCGACGATCGCCCCCGGCCAGGTCTGCCAGACCGCGAGACCCGCCGTCGCCACCGCCATGATCACGCCCGACCAGGTCACGAACGGCTTGCGCCGGCCGACCCGGTCCGACCAGGCGCCCCCGACGACCACCGTGGCCAGCAGCGTCAGCCCGTTCACCGCCGTCAGGATCAGCACGCCCTGCTCGGGGTCGGAGTGGTGCAGGCGGTCGCGCAGGTAGTACAGGAGGTACAGCAGCACCAGCGCGTTGCTCAGGTTCATCAGGAAGCGGGTCAGCCAGGCCCAGCCGAGGTCGGGATAGGCGCGCGGGCTCAACCAGAACCCGGCCGCGAAGCCGCGCCAGGACCAGGCCGGCCGGTCCTCCGCCGCCAGCCGCAGATCCTCGTACCGGAGCACGTACGGCAGCACGCCCAGGGTCGTGAACGCCGCGCACGCCACGTACCCCGCCCCGACGCCCCCGGCGACCGTCGCGAGCCCCGTGCCGCCGACCACGCCCAGGATCTGCGCGGCGCCCAACCAGCCGCCCACCGAGCCCCGTTGGAGCCGGGGGACCCGGTCGGGGACGGCGGCCGTCACCGCCGCGAAGGCCGCGTTCAGCGTCAACTGGACCAGGCACCAGCCCACCGCCATGGTCCAGACGCCGCCCGCGCCCGCGAGCAGCAAGAGCGAGAGGGCGCCGCCCGCCGTGCCCGCCACGATCCACGGTGTACGGCGGCCCCGGCGGGACGTCGTACGGTCCGACAGCGCGCCGAAGAGGGGGTTGGCGGCCAGGGACGCCACCGCGCCCACGCCCGTCACCCAGGCCAGCACGGCCTCCTTCGACATGCCCGAGCCGGGTGCGAAGTCCTCGGCCTGGGAGGCCAGCAGGATCTGCAGGGGGCCGTACCAGCCCACCCAGATCGCCCCGTTGGCGAGGGACAGGGCCGAGGTCCAGCCCCGGCCCACCCGCTCCACGGGCTCGGCCAGGGCGGCCGCCGGGGCCCCGTCCGCCGGAGCCCTGTCCGCCGTCGTCATCTCTGCGCCCGCAGGACGTCCCGCAACCAGGCGTACGACGCCTTCGGGGTCCGGGCCTGGGTCTCGAAGTCCACCTGGACCAGGCCGAAGCGGCGCGCGTACCCCTCCGCCCACTCGAAGTTGTCCAGCAGCGACCACACGAAGTAGCCGCGCACGTCCACGCCCGCCTCCACCGCCCGGTGCAGAGCCCGGAGATGGCCGTCCAGGTAGGCGATGCGGTTCTGGTCGTCCAGGCCCTCGTAACTGCAGCCGTTCTCCGTGATGACGACCGGGGGCAGCCGGTCGCCGTAGCGGTCGCGGAAGGTGGTGAGGAGTTCCGTGAGGCCCTCCGGGACGACCGGCCAGCCGAAGTCCGTCACCGGGACGCCCTCGATCTGCTGCACGGAGAAGGGCAGTTCGGCCGGCATGGTGATCCCGCCGAACTCGATCTCCGTGCCCTGCGGGGCGCCCACCCTCGTCGGGGCGTAGTAGTTGATCCCGTAGAAGTCGAGCGGCTCGGAGATCGCCTTCAGGTCGGAGGCCACGTCACCCGGCATCAACTCGCCCAGGCCCTCCGGGTACTCGCCCAGCAGCAGCGGCTCCGCGAACAGTCTGTTCAGCAGGAGGTCGTAGAAGGCGGCCGCCTCCAGGTCGGCGGGCTCCTGGGAGGCCGGCCAGGTCGGGCCGTGCGAGTTGGCGATGCCGATGTCCGTGGCGCCGGCCGCGCGCAGGGCCCGGACGGCGAGACCGTGCCCCAGCAGCTGGTGGTGGGCGGCCGGGAGCGCGTCGAACAGGAGCTGCTTCCCGGGGGCGTGGGTGCCGAGCGCGTGCCCCAGCAGGGTGTGCTCGGCGGGCTCGTTGAGGGTGATCCACTTCTGCACGCGGTCACCGAGGCGCCCGGCCACCACCGACACGTACTCGGCGAACCGGGACGCCGTGTCCCGCTCCAGCCAGTCGAGCCCGGCCGGCAGGTCCCAGTGGAAGAGGGTGGGGACCGGGCGGACGCCGGCCGCGCACAGCTCGTCGACGAGCCGGTCGTAGAAGTCGAGACCGGCGGGCGAGTTCACCCTCGGCCACGAGACCGAGAAGCGGTAGGCGTCCACGCCCAGGCCGGACAGGAGCGCCACGTCCTCGGGGTAGCGGTGGTAGTGGTCGCAGGCCACCGCCGCCGTGGAGCCGTCCTTCACCCGTCCCGGTTCGGCGGTGAACGTGTCCCAGACGGAGGGCTCGCGCTCGTCCACCGCGCCCTCGATCTGGTGGGCGGAGGTGGACACGCCCCAGAGGAAGCCGTCCGGGAACCGGGGGATCGGGTGCGCCGCGTCGCGCGGATCGTTCGCCATGGGCGGGATCATCCTTACCGATGGGTAAGGAAGTCAACGCCCGGGCGTGAACTGCCAGTTCGCGCCGGGCGTGCACGACCGGTCAAGCCCCCTCCTTCAGCACCCGCGAGATCAGCTCCCGCTGCTCGTCCGTGAGCCGGGGATCGGCCGCGTACACCGTCCTGCCGTCCACGGTGATCTCGTAGCTGAAACCGTCCGGTACACCGTGCGGGGGCGCGCCCCGGCCGGCGGCGACCGCCCGCTCGGCCAGGGCGTGCCACTCGTGGGCGTCGGGGCGGGGGGGGGGGGGGGCCCCCCCGCCCCCCCCGCGGGCCCCCCCCCCCCCCCCCCCCCCCACAACGAGAAAAAAAAGGG